>NZ_JBWKYD010000002.1:139273-324926 GCF_059423585.1 Janthinobacterium sp. GW460-12-1-14-LB5
GGGGGGGGGGGGCCCCGCGACGATCATTACCAACGGAAGCGAGTAGAGACCAATGACAACACAAATCAATCGACGCAATTTCCTGTCCGCCAGCGCCGCGCTGGCCGGTGGTGCCATGGCCGGCAGCGCCTTGCTGCCTGGCGAGGCCAACGCCGCAGCTGCCGCCGGCCGCGACAAGGTCCGCCTGGGCGTGATCGGCACGGGCATGCGCGGCCAGGTGCTGCTGGCCGAACTGGTGCGCCGCGACGACGTCGAAGTAGTCGCCCTGTGCGATATCGAGCCGATCATGCTGAAACACGCGCTGGGCCAGGTGGCCAAAGCCGGCAAGCCGCGTCCGCGCACGTATGGCGAAGACCGCGACCAGAAAGCTTACAAGCGCATGCTGGACGCGGGCGGCCTCGATGGCGTGATCATCGCCACGCCATGGGAATTCCACGCACCGATGGCGATTGCCGCCATGCAGGCGAAAATCGCCGTCGGCTGCGAAGTGGTGGCCGGCATCACCCTGCAAGACCACTGGGATGTCCTGAATACCCAGCTGAAAACGGGTACGCCCTACATGTTGCTGGAAAACGTGTGCTACCGCCGCGACGTCATGGCTGCGCTGCAGATGGTGCGCGCAGGCCTGTTCGGCGAACTGCTGCACCTGCAGGGCGGCTACCAGCACGATTTGCGCGCCGTCAAATTCAACAGCGGCAATCCGGCCAAACCGTATGGCGGCGGCGTGGAATTCGGCGAAAAGGGCTGGTCGGAAGCCCATTGGCGCACGCAGCACTCGGTCGAGCGCAATGGCGAACTGTATCCGAGCCACGGCATCGGCCCATGCGCCATGTACACCAACATCAACCGCGGCAACCGCTTCACGCGCATCAACGCCTTCGCCACCAAGGCGCGCGGCTTGCACGACTATATCGTCAAGCAGCCGGGCGGCGCGCAGCATGCGAACGCCAAGGTCAAGTTCAAGCTGGGCGACGTCGTCACCACCACCCTGGCGTGCGAAAACGGCGAGACCATCATCCTGCAGCACGATACGAGCCTGCCGCGCCCGTATTCGCTGGGCTTCCGCGTGCAAGGCACGGACGGCTTGTGGATGGACCTGAACAACTCGATCCACATCGAAGGCGTCAGCAAGCCGCACCAGTGGGAAGACTTCAAGGTTTATCAGGACAAGTATGATCACCCGGTTTGGCGAAAATACGCGGCGCAAGCCGAAGGCGCGGGCCACGGCGGCATGGACTTCTTCGTCATCCACGCCTTTGTCGAAGCATTGAAGGCCAACGCGCCGATGCCGATCGATATCTACGATGCCGTGACGTGGAGCGCCATCACGCCCCTGTCCGAGCAATCTATCGCCGCCAACTTCCAGACCCTGGACTTCCCGGACTTCACGGGCGGCCAGTGGAAATCGCGCAAGCCGATCTTCGCCCTCGACGGCAAGTACTAAGCCTTAACGACCCGCTACCGCGCCTGCCGCCGTAGCGGGTTTTTTCCATCCCGGGAGACGTTGATGAAACACAGAAGTGCATTACTCCATTCAGTCCTGCCCGCCATGCCTTTGCTGGCCGCCTGCCTGGTCATGCCCGTGGCGTCCGCGGCGCCCGCCACCGTGGAACTGGCGGGCAACGCCTTCATCACCAGCGGCGACACAGGCGCCGTCATCAACGAACATGGCCTGGCCGGCTGGAGCAATCCCGCTGCCGTCGCCAGCACCTACTTCCGCGTGGCCGAAGCGGGCCCCGTCCAGGTGGCGCTCGATGCCAGCTTGGCCGACGGCGGCAACAGCACCATCCGCGTGAAGATCAACGGCACGCCGTTCGACGTCAGGCTGGCCGGCAAGGACCGCAAGACTTACGCTGTCGGCACGGTGCACGTGCGGGCGGACGGCTATGTGAAAGTGGACTTGCAGGGCCTGTCGCGGGTCAAAGCCACGTTCGGCGAGGTCGCCGCACTGAAGGTGACGGCCAGCGCGGCGCTCAATTACGCGAATGATCGCGCCAATTACTACTGGTCGCGGCGCGGACCGTCCGTGCACATGGGTTACACGGTGCCGGCCAATACCGAGTACTTTTATAACGAAATGACGATACCCAAGGGCCAGGACGCCATCGGCTCCTATTTCATGGCCAACGGCTTTGGCCAGGGCTACATGGGCATCCAGGTGAAGTCGCCCAGCGAGCGCTGGGTCCTGTTCTCCGTGTGGGACGCCGACAATGGCGCGAAAACCACCCTGGTCAGCAAGGGCGCCGGCGTGGTCGACAACGCGTTTGGCGGCGAGGGCACGGGCGGGCAAACCTACCTTTCATATAATTGGACGGCCGGCACGACGTACCGTTTCATCACGCGCGCGCGGCCCGACGGCAATGGCGGCAGCGATTATTCGGCCTGGTTCTTCGCGCCGGAAACGGGCCAGTGGAGCTACATCGCCACCTGGAAGCGGCCGGCGATTTCCACCTATTTGACGCGCGTGCATTCCTTCCTCGAGAACTTCATCGATACACTGGGCTACACGGAGCGCCGCGTCCAGTTCGGCAACCAGTGGGCGAGGAACGTTGCCGGCACCTGGTCCGAAGTGACGGCGGGGAGGTTCACCGGCGACGCCACGGCCACCAATGCGCAGCGCATGGATTACGCGGGCGGCCTGGAAAACGGCAGGTTCTACCTGCATAACGGCGGCTTTTTTGCCGATGTCGTGAAAACCGGCCAGAGCTTCACGCGTCCGGCCACGGGCCAGGCGCCCGCCGTCGACGTGAGCGCCTTGCCGATGCAATAGGCGTTGATCCTTACCCCGGCCGCTTGCCCACCATCGCTTCGATGCCGCGATAGTAAGTGAGCGGGCGGCCTATCGTCACTCCCATCAATGCCGCCGCCTGAATGATGTCGTCTGTATCGCGCCGGTACACGACCAGCGCATCCATCTGGTCGGTGCCGTTGCCGTCGATCTGGATCAAGTCATAGCCGCCTTCGTCCACGGCGCGCTGCGCCAGTTCCGCGTCCAGCCACTCGAAATAGGGCAGCGCGCTACCGTCGCCTCCCTCGAGCATTGCGTACGGGAAGTCGGGGAATTCGTCGAACATGTCCTGTATCTGTTCGTGCAGCTCATCGAGCTTGTCGCCCGACGCCATATAACCAGCCAGGTGCCAAAGGATCGCCACCGCGTAGGCATGCGCATCGCTGTCGATCCATTCGTCGCGCGGAGCGGAGGGCGCAGCGGTGATGGCGGTGACGGCTTCGTCGAGTTCCTCTCCTTCCAGTTCACCGCAGGTCAGCTTGGTCAGCAGTTCAGATAACAGCATGTTTGCCTTTCAATAGTGTGGATGCATGGCCAGGGAGGCCTGCTTGTTGAGGTGTTGCCAATACTATCATTGCCGCGTATCTGGGCGCGCTCTGCAGAACTTGCAATGTGGGCTACGCCACCGGAGACGATCAGCAAGGAAATGTTGGAAAGAAGCGCGTCAAACAAGCCTTTGCAGGGCGCTTGCGCCGCAGCCCCGCATGGATATAGAATGCGAATCATTATTATTTGCGAACCAGGGAGGTTGCGACGTGTCGGCTGCCCAACCCGGCGTCCACCAGGAGGTGGGTAGCCTGTATCACGAACACCACCGCTGGCTGCAAGGCTGGCTGCGGCACAAGCTGGGCAATGCGTTTGACGCGGCCGACGTGGCGCACGACACCTTCATGCGCCTGCTCAATCGCGAAGAAAGCATCGCCGCCCGCGAGCCGCGCGCCTTTTTGACGACGGTGGCCAAGGGCGTGCTGGGCAATCTGTACCGCCGCCGCGACCTGGAGGCGGCGTATCTGGACACCCTGGCCAGCCTGCCGGCGCAAAGTGCGCCCGATCCCGAGGCGCAGGCGATCTTGCTCGAAGCCCTGTTCGACATCGACCGCCGCCTCGATGGCCTGGCACCGGCCGTGCGCCGCGCCTTTCTGCTGTCGCAGCTCGATGGCATGCCGCAGGCGGCCATCGCGCTGGAACTGAACATCTCGCTGGCCACCGTGCAGCGCCACTTGGTCAAAGCCATGCACCAGTGCTTCTTTTCCCCGTCGGCGCCGTGATGGGCGGCTTGACGCCGGAAGCGGCCAGCTTGCAGGCGGTCGAATGGCTGGTGCGCCTGCAGGCTGGCGACGTAGCGCCGGAAGTGGAGCAGGCCTGGCGCGCCTGGCGCGGCAGCGACCCGGAGAACGAGCAAGCCTGGCAGCATGTGGAGGGCTGCATGGCGCGCATGCGTGCCTTGCCCGGGCCGCTGGCGCACGGCACTCTGGCGCGCAAGCCGCTGCACGCGCAGGCGAATGCGGCGCGCCGGCAGTCGCTCAAGCTGCTGGCGCTGCTGGCCGTGGGCGGAGGCGCCTGGCTGGCGGGCGGCGACGAGCAGGCGCGCTTCTGGCTAGCAGATTACCGCACCGGCACGGGCGAATTGCGCCGCCTTGTGCTGGCAGACGGCACGCGCATCACCCTTGGCACGGCTACCTCCATCGACGTGCGCTATGACGCGGGTCAGCGCCTGGTGACGTTATTCAAAGGCGAGATCATGATCCGCACGGCGCACGACGTGGCGGGCCGGCCGTTTTTCGTGCAAACGGCGCAAGGCCGCTTGCAACCGGTGGGTACGCGCTTTGCCGTGCGCGCCGGCGGCGAGTCCACGCGGCTGGGCGTGTTCGAAGGCGCCGTCGACATTCTGCCGGAACGGGCGCCAGAGGCGGCGCGCCGGTTGCAGGCGGACGAACGCGCGACGTTCACGGCCGGCCGCGTCGGGCCCGTCGAGTCCCTGCCTGCCGGCGCGGACGCCTGGACGGCTGGCATGCTGGTGGCGCACGACATGCCGCTGGCCGATTTTATCGGCGAGCTGGCCCGTTATCGTCAAGGACGCCTGGCCTGCGATCCTGCCGTCGCCCATCTGCGCGTGTCGGGCATCTACCCGCTGGCCGACACGACGCAAGTACTCGACATGCTGGCGCGCACCTTGCCCGTCGACGTGCGCCAGACCACGCGTTTTTGGGTGAGCGTGGTGCCGCATCGGCAGTATCCATAATTATTTTCTGAAAAGTGAGGGGTTTTCGATTTTCGCGTGACATAGCAAGTGAACCCTTCATTCACTTTCAGGAAAACAGTCCGCATGCCCAGCACAACACCTATTTACGCTTCTTCCATTTCCAGCACATGCCGCCGCAGCGTGGCGGCGCTGGCCGTCAGCCAGGCCCTGTGGCTGCTCGCCGCTGGCGGCGCCTCGGCCGCCGTCCCCGTTGCCCAGGCAGCCAATGCGGCGCGCATCGAGTTGGCGATACCCGCCGGCACCCTGGAACAGGTGCTGGTGCGCTTCGGCCAGGAGACGGGCACCATGATTTCCTACCAGGCCGCCGCCGTGGCGGGCAAGCGCAGCGCCGGGCTGACGGGCAGCTACAGCGTGCCTGCAGCGCTGGGCGCCATCGTCGCCGGCTCGGGCTTGCGCGCAGTGCCGCAGGCAAATGGCGGTTATGTGCTCGACGTGGCGGCGGCCGATGGCGGCCAGACCATGCCCGAGATGAAGGTCAGCGCCAGCGCCGATTCGAACGGCGCGACGGAAGGCAGCGGCTCCTATACGACGCGGAGCATGCGCTCGGCCACGCGCCTGGGCTTGTCGGTGCGCGAAACGCCGCAAGCCGTCGGCGTGGTCACGCGCCAGCAGATGGATGACCAGAATCTGCAAACGGTGGAAGACGTGCTGCAAAACGCGGCCGGCGTGGCCATCAACCGCTATGACAGCGACCGTACCTCGTTCTTCGCGCGTGGCTTTTCCATCGCCAGCTACCAGTACGACGGCATTCCCACCACGGTCGACAATGCGTTCAGCGTGGGCGACAGCACCCTGGACATGACGGCTTACGACCGGGTCGAGATCGTGCGCGGCGCCACGGGCCTGCTGACGGGCGCGGGCGAGCCGTCGGCCACCATCAACCTGGTGCGCAAGCGCGCGTCATCGAGGCAGCTGGCCGGGAATGCGGCCCTGAGCCTGGGTTCCTGGAACAATGCGCGCGCCAGCGCCGACCTGTCCACGCCCCTGAGTGCGGACGGCAAGGTGCGCGGACGAGTCGTCGCCAGCTACCAGGACAGCGAATCGTATGTGAATCTGTATCACGCCAAGAAAGCCATGGCGTATGCCACCGTGGAAGCGGACCTGGCGCCGGGCAGCGTGCTGATCGCCGGCTATGAATACCAGGACAACCGCCCGCGCGGCGGCATGTATGGCGGCTTGCCGCTGTGGTATGCGGATGGCGAACGCGCCACGCTTTCCCGTTCCGCCACCACGGCGACCACCTGGAGCCGCTGGTTCAGCACCAGCCAGACGGCGTTCCTGCGCCTGGAGCAGGAACTGGGCAAGGGCTGGAACCTGACGGCCATGCTGAATCACGGCTGGGGCAGTTACTCGGCGGCCGAGCTTTTCGCCAATACCTGGCCGGACAAGGCCACGGGGCAAGGCGTGACGGGCTACGCCGGTTTTTACGCGGGCACGCGGCGCCAGGACAGCGTCGACGCCTATGTGCAGGGCCCCGTGCAGCTGCTGGGCCGCACGCACGACCTGGCGTTTGGCGTCTCGGGCAGCAACCAGTTCTCCAGCTATCCGGGGATTGCCGGCAGCAGCGTCGATTACGGCAATTTCTACCAGTGGCAGGGCGTGGCGCCGGAACCGGACTGGAATGATCCGAGTTTCTCGCGCTGGCAGCTGCTCGACACGGTGCAGCAGCGCGGCATCTATGGCACGGCGCGCTTTTCGCTGGCGGATCCCTTGAAGCTGATCGTCGGCGCGCGTTACAGCCGCTACAAGGCGGACCACGTCGATGACTGGGGCGGCAGCTACGCCTATGCCAAGCACGCCGTCACGCCGTACGCGGGCCTGGTGTGGGATATCGATGCACAGCATGCGCTGTACACCAGCTACAGCAAGATCTTCAAGCCGCAGGGCTACCAGGACCGGTTCGGCTGCTACCTCGATCCAGTGCAGGGCAAGAATGTGGAGGCGGGCGTGAAGGGCGAGTATTTCGGCGGCAGGCTCAATGCGGCGCTGGCCGTGTTCCGCATCGCGCAGGATGGCCTGGCGCAGGAAGACACGGGCCGTTTCGTCGGCAATTCGCTGACGCAGGCGTACTACGCGGCCTCGGGCACCACCAGCAAGGGTGTGGAACTGGACGTGTCGGGCGAGCTGGCCAAGGGCTGGAACGTCTCGGCCAGCGTGTCGCATGCAGCGGCTGAGGACAACACGGGCGCGCGTCTGAACAGCTATGTGCCGCAGACCCTGGCGCGCGTGTTTTCCACCTACCAGCTACGTGGCGACTGGCGCGCGTTATCGGTGGGCGGCGGCGTGAACTGGCAGAGCGGTGCCTACCGCGATGCCACTGGGCCGAAAGGTACGGAGCGCGTGGAGCAGGGCGGTTACGCCGTGGCCAGCCTGATGGCGAAATACGCGCTGTCGCGCCAGCTGTCGCTGCAGGCGAACATCAACAACGTGTTCGACAAACATTACTACAGCCAGCTCGGCATGTACAACCAGGCTTACTGGGGCGCGCCGCGCAACGCCAGCGTCACCCTGCGTTACCTCTTCTGATGTATCAGAATGGCCAGGCCTGTTTGGTGACGGCCACGGCGACGATGTAGGCGAAGACCAGCACGGCTGCCGCGAAAGCGGCGCCGCGCACGGCCGGCGTCTTGCCCCGCTTCAGGGCGATGGTGCCCAGCACGATGTAGGCCACCAGCGCGCACAGCTTGGCGGCCAGCCAGGGCTGACTGCCCGGGGATTGGCCGCTCCACATGGCCAGGGTGATGGCGCTGGCCAGCAGGGCCGTGTCGACCAGGTGCGGCAGGATTTTTACCCAGCGCTGCTGCAAGGCGGGCGAGGCGCGCAGCATCCAGGCGCCGCGCAAGAGGAACAGCGCGCCGCTGGCGGCGGCGCAACCCATGTGGAAGTGCTTGAGGCTCAGATAATCCATGCGTGAGGTGGTGGGCGTTGATTGATGGTGGCGCCAGCATAGCCGCCTTTGGCGTCCTGCGCCATACGCCGTCGGGATGAGATGCAGCTAACGCAGGAATTTCACGTACACGAGTTCAGGGTCGCCCTCGTCGAGATGGTCGATCTGGCCGCTGCGCACGAAGCCAGCGCTGGCGAACAGCCGTTGCGCGGCGCCGTTGGATTGGTTCGTCGAGGTGAACAGTTTGGCCGTCGTGCACGCGTCTGCGGCCGCCGCCAGCAGGCGCAAGCCTACGCCGCGCCGCTGCTGTCCGGGAGCGACCATCACCAGCGAGACAAAACCGTGACCGAAGAAGTCGCCCTGCGTGAGGACATAGCCGGCCACCTGGCCAGCCCGGATGGCCACCTGGCAGTGCCCCTTGCCGACGGCATCGCGTACTGCCTCGCCACGCTCCGGGCGCGTCTGCGCATAAGCGTCGCAGCCCAGCATGGCTGCCACGTCGCCATGCCCGGCCACGCGCGTGACGATTTCATCTGCTTGCGTTCTGTTTTCCATGCCGCTCCCTGTTGTGCCGGTGCCGAGTGTGCCAAAAATGCGCCGTTTTGTAAAACACCCGCCATCCAGGCTAGGTCCATCCCCCGCCATCTAGTCACTTTTGCCGATGCGGCTATCCAGATTGCCTTTCCAGAATCACCCTGTGGCCGATAGTGCCTTTCGCCTCTGCCACGTAAGCTGGTCGGGACGGCTGGCCAGACGGCCAGTGCATTCATGGAGAAACATCGTGGCTACCCTAGATGGCACTAAGAACAACAGTAGTAACAAGGCAGTCGAACCCGGCATGCGGCGCAAGCAGTTTTCCGTGTTAGTCAGCAGTACCTTCGCATTTACCATCTGCTTTGCAGTCTGGATGATGTTTGCCGTACTGGGCATCCCCATCAAGACCAGCCTGGGCTTGACTGAAACACAATTCGGCCTGCTGGCCGCCATGCCCGTGCTGACGGGTTCCCTCGTGCGCGTGCCCTTGGGCATCTGGACGGACAAATACGGCGGACGCCGCGTCTTCTTCCTGCTGATGCTGGCCAGCGTGGTGCCGATCTACCTGATCTCCTACGCTACCGCCTATTGGCATTTCCTTGTGCTGGGCATGTTCGTCGGCCTGGCGGGCGGTTCCTTTTCCGTCGGCACGCCGTACGTGGCGCGCTGGTATGAAAAGGAGCGCCGCGGCCTGGCGATGGGCATTTTCGGCGCCGGCAACTCCGGTTCCGCGCTGACCAAGTTCGTCGCGCCCGGCATCGTCGCCGCCTTCGGCTGGCAAATGCTGCCCAAGGTGTATGCGGTGGCCATGCTGGCCACGGCCATCATCTTCTGGCTGTTTTCGTTCACGGATAAATCGCACCTGGCGCCATCGGGCGAAAGTTTTTCGGCTCAGATGAAGGTGCTGAAGGACCCGCGCGTGTGGCGCTACTGCCAGTACTATTCGGTGGTGTTCGGCGGCTACGTGGCGCTGGCCTTGTGGATGACGAAGTACTACGTGGCCGAATATGGCTTTGACTTGAAGCACGCGGCACTGCTGGCCGCCTGCTTCTCGCTGCCGGGCGGCGTGCTGCGCGCCGTGGGCGGCTGGATCTCGGACAAATACGGTGCGGCGAAAGTCACCTGGGCCGTGATGTGGGTGTGCTGGGTGTGCTTCTTCCTGCTGTCGTATCCGCAAACGCAGATGGTGGTGGAAACCGTCACGGGCCCGCTGGCCTTCCATATCGGCCTGTCGCCGCTGTGGTTCACCGTGCTGCTGTTCATCGTCGGCATCGCCATGGCCGTGGGCAAGGCGTCCGTCTTCAAGTTCATCGGCGATGATTTTTCCGACAACATCGGCGCCGTCTCGGGCGTGGTGGGTCTGGCCGGCGGCCTGGGCGGCTTCATCCTGCCCGTGATGTTCGGCGCCCTGGTGGACTTCACGGGCGTGCGTTCGAGCTCCTTCATGCTCCTGTACGGCACCGTCTGCGTTTCCCTCGTCTGGATGCATTTCTCGTTCAAGCCGCAGCGTGCGGCACCAACTACTCAACCTGCAGGAGTTAAAGCATGAGCCGCTATATGATCAATACCTGGGAGCCGGAAACACCGAGCTTCTGGCAAAGCACGGGCAAGGCCACGGCCGCGCGCAATCTGTGGATCTCGATTCCCGCGCTGCTGCTGGCGTTCGCCGTGTGGATGGTGTGGAGCGTGGTGGTGGTCAACCTGCCCAACATCGGTTTCACCTACAGTAACAACCAGCTGTTCTGGCTGACGGCCTTGCCGGGCCTGTCCGGCGCCACCTTGCGCATCTTTTACTCGTTCATGGTGCCGATCTTCGGCGGCCGGCGCTGGACGGCCATTTCCACGGGGTCCCTGCTGATTCCCGCCATCGGCATCGGCCTGGCCGTGCAGGACGTGAACACGGGCTATCCGACCATGCTGATCCTGGCGCTGCTGTGCGGCTTCGGCGGCGGCAATTTCGCCTCGTCGATGGCCAACATCAGCTTTTTCTATCCAAAGGCGAGCAAGGGTTTCGCACTGGGCATGAATGCGGGCCTGGGCAACCTGGGCGTGTCGGTGGTGCAGTTCGTCGTGCCGCTGGTGATCACGTTCGCCGTCTTCGGCGCCTGGGGCGGCGATTCGCTCACCTGGGTCAAGAATGGCGTGAGCAAGGAGATGTGGCTGCAAAACGCGGGCTTCATCTGGGTGCCATTCATCGCGCTGTCCACTTTGCTGGCCTGGTTCGGCATGAATGACCTGGCCTCGGCCAAGGCTTCGTTTTCCGAGCAGGCCGTGATCTTCAAGCGCAAGCACAACTGGCTCATGTGCTGGCTGTACACGGGCACCTTCGGCTCCTTCATCGGCTATTCGGCCGCGTTCCCACTGCTGATCAAGATCCAGTTCCCCGACGTCAATCCGCTCGATTACGCCTTCCTCGGTCCCCTCGTCGGTGCCCTGGCACGTGTCGCCGGCGGCGTGATTTCCGATAAACTGGGCGGCGCACGCGTCACCCTGTGGTCGTTCCTCTTGATGATAGGCGCCGTGCTGGGCGTGCTGTACTTCATGCCGCAGGCCGGCGTGGGTGGTAGTTTTAGTGGCTTCTTCTGGATGTTCATGCTGCTGTTCGCCGGCACGGGCATCGGCAATGCGTCGACCTTCCGCATGATCCCCGTGATCTTTTTGACGGAGCACCAGCGCGCGGCCGCCGGCAAGGGCAAGGCGGCGCAGGAACAAGCGATCGTCGACGCCAACAAGGAAGGCGCGGCGGTGCTGGGCTTCACCTCGGCCGTGGCCGCTTATGGCGCCTTCTTCATCCCGAAAAGCTATGGCACCTCGATTGCGCTGACGGGCAGCCCCGACGCGGCCCTGTGGTGCTTCATCGGCTTTTATGTCAGCTGCATCGCCATCACCTGGTGGTGCTACGCCCGTAAAAATGCGCCGATGCCTTGTTAATTGAGCAAAACGCCTGGCAAGTCGCACTTGTCAGGCGTTGTTTAAAGTATCAGAGGTAGTCATGGAAGAACTGGAAAAATTCGTCAACGGCTTCAGCCTGTTTCAGCAGCAGTATTTCAGCGAGCCGCAAACCTTGTACGACAGCTTGCGCGACGGGCAGCGACCCTCGACCTTGCTGATCGGCTGCTGCGATTCGCGCGTCGACCCCATGCTGCTGACGGGCAGCGATCCGGGCGACATGTTCGTCGTGCGCAATATCGCCAACCTGGTGCCGCCGTGCACGCCGGACGCGCCGCCCGGCGTCAGCTCGGCCATCGAGTTCGCCGTCTGCAAGCTGGAAGTGGCCAGGGTCATCGTGCTGGGCCATGCGCGCTGCGGCGGCATTCGCGCGTTGCTGGAACCGCAGCCGCGCGCGGAAGGCCAGGAAACGGACTTCGTGGGACAGTGGATGCGCATCGCCGAACCGGTGGCGCAGCGCGTGCGGCGCGACCTCGCGCACCGTTCGTCGGCAGAACAGCACCACGCGTGCGAACTGGCCAGCATCCTGCAGTCGCTGGACAACCTGCTTACCTACCCGTGGCTCAAGCGCAGGGTGGAGCAGGGCGTATTGAAATTGCATGGATGGTATTTTGATATCGACAGCGGGGCGCTGATGGCGTATTCGGCGCGCCAGCAGCAGTTTTTGCCGCTGGTCTGTCCCATCGAAAGGGCGCGCCACCTACACGAGCGCCCTTGGCCGGATTCAGCTAAAACGTAGCAAATCCCCGCTGCGGTCGAACGCCAGCAGGCTGTCGATGCGGCCTTGCTCGATGGCCGTCACCATGGCGCGCAGGGGCGCTTCGCATTCCTGCGCGGCTGGCGGCTGGCCCTCGCGACCCGCCAGTCCCGCCACGAAGACCACGTCCCAGTGCGTCTGCATCTGTTTCGACTCCTCCTTCAATGTCTCGAAGCTGCTCAGTTCCTCGGGCAGCTTGTCGGCGCACATCACGGGCGTGAGGGACTTGCCCTGTCCGCCAGGCTGGGCCTGCGCCTGGGTAAAAGTGAACAGCAGGCGTTGCGGCTGCTCCTGGTTGCGGGCGCTGCGCAGCAGGCTGGCGTAATCGGTAATGTGCATGGTTTTCCTCCTGATTGAACGATGGCGACAGGTATACCTCAGCGCCGCCTTGCCGCCCATAGGCAATAGTGACTATCCGGGTGACTACGCGCCTATGCATTCCTGGTGCCGGAAACCGACTTCTTGCCAATACCGCCGGGCAGGGCGCATCGATAGACTGTTTGTATCGACGCTTGAGCCATCCTGCTTGCAGCGTTTTTTAAGACCTGGCGCCGCTGCCTGCGGCGCAATGTGGAGGTAGCATGAGTCACTTTCTGGACCGCCTGAAATTTTTTAGCAAGCCCGCCGAGCCGTTTTCCAACGGCCATGGCACTGTGGTCGACGAAGACCGTACCTGGGAAAACGCCTACCGCCAGCGCTGGCAGCACGACAAGATCGTGCGCTCCACGCATGGCGTGAACTGTACCGGCTCGTGCAGCTGGAAGGTGTATGTCAAGAATGGCCTGATCACCTGGGAAACCCAGCAAACCGATTACCCGCGCACGCGGCCCGACCTGCCGAACCACGAACCGCGCGGCTGCCCGCGCGGCGCCAGCTATTCCTGGTATGTGTATTCGGCCCAGCGCGTGAAATACCCGATGGTGCGTGGCCGCCTGATGGAAATGTGGCGCGAAGCGCGCAAGACCATGGATCCCGTCACGGCCTGGGACTGGATCAGCCAGGACCCCGTGCGCTCGCAGCAGTACAAATCCATCCGCGGCCTGGGCGGCTTCGTGCGCGCCACTTGGGACGAATCGAATGAAATCATCGCCGCCGCGAATGCGCTGACGATCAAGAAATACGGCCCGGACCGCGTTGTCGGCTTTTCGCCGATTCCCGCCATGTCCATGGTCAGCTACGCTTCCGGCACGCGCTACCTGTCGCTGATCGGCGGCGTGGCCCTGAGCTTCTACGACTGGTACTGCGACTTGCCGCCGGCCAGCCCGCAAGTGTGGGGCGAGCAGACGGACGTGCCGGAGTCGGCCGACTGGTACAACTCGACCTATCTGATGGTGTGGGGCTCGAACGTGCCGATGACGCGCACGCCGGATGCCCACTTCTACACGGAAGTGCGCTACAAGGGCACGAAAACCGTGGCCATCTCGCCCGACTACGGCGAAATGGTGAAGTTCGGCGACATCTGGCTGGCGCCGAAGCAGGGTACGGATGCCGCGCTGGCGCTGGCCATGGGCCACGTCATCCTCAAGGAATTCCATTCGGAAGGGCAGAGCGCCTACTTCCGCGACTATGCGCGCCAGTACACGGACTTCCCAATGCTGGTGCTGCTCAAGGAGCATAACGGCACCCTGGTGCCCGACTACTTCCTGCGCGCTTCGCACCTGGACAACAACCTCGACGAAACCAACAACCCGGAATGGAAAACCCTGGTCATCGATGAAACCACGGGTGCGATCACGGCGCCGGCCGGCTCCATCGGCTTCCGCTGGGGCGAGTCGGGCAAGTGGAACCTGGAGCAGAAGGCCGGCGGCAGCGGCGCGCCCATCGTGCCGATGCTCTCCATGATCAACGACAGCGACGCCGTCACGGAAGTGGGCTTCGCCTACTTCGGCGGCAAGGACGCGTCCGACATGCTGCTGCGCAAGGTGCCGGTGAAAACCATCCGCCTGGCTGACGGCACGACGGGCCTCGTCACCACCGTGTTCGACCTGACCCTGGCCAACTACGGCATCGACCGTGGCCTGGGCGGTGAAAACGTGGCCGAGAGCTATGACGACGACGTGCCGTACACCCCCGCGTGGCAGGAGAAGCACACGGGCGTGAAGCGCGCCGACGTCATCACCGTGGCGCGCCAGTTCGCGGAAAACGCGGACCAGACGCGCGGCAAGAGCATGGTGATCGTGGGCGCCGGCCTGAATCACTGGTACCACATGGACATGACGTACCGCGGCATCATCAACATGCTGATGATGTGCGGCTGTATCGGCCAGTCGGGCGGCGGCTGGGCGCATTACGTGGGCCAGGAAAAACTGCGTCCGCAAACGGGCTGGACGCCTCTGGCATTCGCCCAGGACTGGGTGCGCCCGATGCGCCAGATGAACGGTACCTCGTTCTTCTATGCCCACACGAGCCAGTGGCGCCACGAAAAGCTGGAAACGGGCGACATCGCCTCGCCATCGGCGGCCGGCGGCACGGGCGACCTGACCCTGCTCGACTACAACGCCAAGGCCGAGCGCATGGGCTGGCTGCCTTCGGCGCCGCAGCTGCAGACCAATCCGCTGGAAGTGGCCAAGGCCGCCAAGGCGGCAGGGCAGGCACCCGCCGCGTATGCGCTTGACCAGATCAAGGCGGGCCAGCTGCAGTTCTCGTGCGACGATCCGGACAATCCGGCCAACTTCCCGCGCAATATGTTCGTCTGGCGCTCGAACATCCTCGGCAGCTCGGGCAAGGGGCACGAGTACTTCCTGAAATACCTGCTCGGCACGCAGAACGGCTTGCTCAGCGATGAAGACGACTGCATCACGCCGAAGCAGGTGAAGGTGCGCCCGGCCGCCGAAGGCAAGCTCGATCTGCTGGTGGTGCTGGATTTCCGCATGTCGACCACGTGTCTGTATGGCGACGTGGTGCTGCCGACGGCCACCTGGTACGAAAAGGATGACTTGAACACCTCGGACATGCATCCGTTCATTCATCCGCTGTCCGAAGCCGTGCAGCCGCTGTGGCAATCGAAGTCGGACTGGGAAATCTATAAGGGGCTGGCCGAGAAATTCTCGGAAATCGGCGGCGAACTGCTGGGCACCCAGCAAGACATCATCCTCACGCCGCTGATGCACGATACCCCGGGCGAACTGGGCCAGCCTTTCGATCCCAAGGACTGGCGCTCCGGCGAATGCGATGCGATTCCCGGCAAGACCATGCCGAACATGACGGTGGTCGAGCGCAATTACCGCGACGTCTACAAGAAGTTCACTTCGATCGGGCCGCTGCTGGAAACCATCGGCAATGGCGGCAAGGGCATTTCCTGGAAAACGGGGCATGAAGTGGACGTACTGCGCGGCATCAACCGCACGGTGCTGGAAGAAGGCGTGTCGCAGGGCCAGCCGCGCCTCGATACGGCCATCGATGCGGCCGAGATGATCCTGTCGCTGGCGCCGGAAACGAATGGCCACGTGGCCGTGAAAGCCTGGGCCGCGCTGTCCGCCATCACGGGACGCGAGCATACCCACCTGGCGCTGCCGCGCGAGCATGACAGCATCCGCTTCCGCGATGTGCAGGCGCAGCCGCGCAAGATCATTTCCTCGCCCACCTGGTCGGGCCTGGAAAGCGAAGAAGTCAGCTACACGGCCGGCTATACGAACGTGCATGAACTGATCCCATGGCGCACCCTGACGGGCCGCCAGCAGTTCTACCAGGATCACCTGTGGATGCGCGACTTCGGCGAGGGCCTGTGCGTGTACAAGCCGGCGATTAACACGAAGACGACGGAAGCGCTGCTGGGCACCAAGCCGAACGGCAACAAGGAACTGGCGCTGAACTTTTTGACGCCGCACCAGAAGTGGGGCATCCACTCCACGTATTCGGACAACCTGCGCATGCTGACCCTGTCGCGCGGCGGACCGCACGTGTGGCTGTCGGAGACGGACGCGCAAGCTGCCGGCATCGTCGACAACGACTGGATCGAAGTCTTCAACGTGAATGGCAGCCTGACGGCGCGCGCCATCGTCAGCCAGCGCATCCCGGCCGGCATGACGATGATGTACCACGCCCAGGAAAAGATCATCAACGTGCCTGGCGCCGAGATGACGGGCAAGCGGGGCGGCATCCATAACTCGGTGACGCGTGCCGTGCCCAAGCCGACGCACATGATCGGCGGCTATGCCCAGCTGGCCTACGGTTTCAATTACTACGGCACGGTGGGTTCCAACCGCGATGAATTCGTATTGGTGCGCAAGATGAACAAGGTTGACTGGCTCGAAGGGCCATTGGAAACAGAAGACGGGAGCATGGTATGAAAATCAGAGCGCAAATCGGCATGGTGCTGAACCTGGACAAGTGCATCGGCTGCCACACCTGTTCCGTCACCTGTAAGAACGTGTGGACCAGCCGCGACGGCGTCGAATACGCATGGTTCAACAACGTCGAAACCAAGCCCGGTATCGGCTATCCGAAGCAGTGGGAAAACCAGGACAAGTGGAACGGCGGCTGGCGCCGCACGGACGCGGGCAAGATCGAGCCGCGCCAGGGCAGCCGCCTGAAAATCCTGGCCAATATCTTCGCCAACCCGAACCTGCCGGCCATCGACGAGTACTACGAGCCGTTCACCTACGACTACGAGCACCTGCAAAGCGCGCCGCTGTCGCAGACGCCGCCGACGGCCCGTCCGATCTCCGTGCTGACGGGGAAAAAGATGGAGAAAATCGAGTGGGGCCCGAACTGGGAAGATGACTTGGGCGGCGAGTTTGCCCAGCGCAGCAAGGACAAGCTGTTCGACAACATGCAGAAGGAGATGTACGGCACGTTCGAAAATACCTTCATGATGTACTTGCCGCGCCTGTGCGAGCATTGCCTCAACCCGACGTGCGTGGCGTCTTGCCCGTCCGGCTCCGTGTACAAGCGCGAAGACGACGGCATCGTGCTGATCGACCAGGACAAGTGCCGCGGCTGGCGCATGTGCATCTCCGGTTGCCCGTACAAGAAGATTTACTACAATTGGTCTTCCGGCAAGGCGGAGAAGTGCACCTTCTGCTTCCCGCGCATCGAAGCTGGCCAGCCTACCGTGTGCTCGGAAACGTGCGTGGGCCGCATCCGCTACCTGGGCGTGCTGCTGTACGACGCCGACAAGATCGAGGCTGCCGCCTCCGTGCCGCAGGAGCAGGACCTGTACCAGGCGCAATTGGACCTGTTCCTCGATCCGCACGACCCGGCCATCATCGCCGAGGCGCGCCGCCAGGGCATCCCTGACCTTTGGCTCGATGCTGCCGTCAAGTCGCCCGTCTACAAGATGGCCGTCGAGTGGAAGGTGGCGTTCCCGCTGCATCCCGAATACCGCACCTTGCCGATGGTGTGGTACGTGCCGCCCCTGTCGCCGATCCAGGCTGCGGCCGAATCGGGCAAGCTGGGCGTGAACGGCATGCTGCCGGACACGCAAAGCCTGCGCATTCCGGTGCAGTACCTGGCCAATCTGCTGACGGCCGGCGACCAGCCGCCCATCGTCTCGGCGCTGGACCGCATGCTGGCCATGCGTGCCTACATGCGCAGCAAGACCGTCGAGAAGGTGGAAAACCTCACGGTGCTGAAACAGGTGGGCTTGAGCAAGGCGCAGGTGGAGGACATGTACCACATCATGGCCATCGCCAATTACGAAGACCGCTTCGTCATCCCCAGCAGCCACAAGGAAATGGCCGAGGACAGCTTCAACGAGAAGGGTTCGTGCGGCTTCAGCTTCGGCAATGGCTGCTCGGACGGCACCAGCGAGCCGACCTTGTTCGGCAAGAAAAAGCACGGTTCGGCCATCTTCATGCAGATGCCGAAGTCGCGCAAAACGGCGCCAGGCGCTTAAGGAGCTCATATGGAACACGCTATGCATCACTACCAAGTCCTTTCTCGCCTGCTGCTGTATCCCGAGCCGGAGCTGATCGCGCACCTGCCGCAGCTCGACGCCGCGCTGGCGGCCGTGCCGGAGCAGCACGCGCTGCTGCGGCCCTTGCTGGCGCACCTGGAAAGCAGCAGCCTGATCGACCTGCAGCAGCAGTACGTGGCCACCTTCGACCGCAATCCGTCGCACTCGCTGCACCTGTTCGAGCATATCCACGGCGAATCGCGCGACCGGGGCCAGGCCATGGTCGACCTGATGGAGGAATACAAGCGCCACGGCCTGCAAATGGTGGGCGACGACTTGCCCGACTTCGTGCCGCTGTTCCTGGAGTTTCTGGCGCAGCTCGACGAGGCAGTCTCGGCGCCGCTGCTGGGCGACGCCGTCCACGTGCTGGCGCACATCGGCCGCAAGCTGACGGCCAACGGCAGCCCTTACGCGCCCGTCTTCACGGTGCTCGAACGCCTGAGCCCCGTGGCGGCAGAAATGCTGGCAGAACCGCCGGTGCGCGACATGGACGAAGCGCTGGAAACCTTCGGTCCCGGTGCGGACGGCGTCGAGCCCTTGCTGCGTCAAGGTCCGGGCCAAGTTCCGGGCGGCGTCCATCCCGTGCATTTTCACCCGCAGCCGCGGCGCGCAGCTTGAACCGCGCCCGCATGAGGAGAGTACATCATGAGTAATTACTTGCATCAATTTGTGTATGGCATTTATCCATACATCGCGCTGGCCATCTTTTTCCTGGGAAGCCTGATCCGTTTCGACCGCGAGCAATACACGTGGAAGTCCGATTCCAGCCAGCTGCTGCACCGCGGCAGCCTGCGCCTGGGCAATATCCTGTTCCACATCGGCATCATCGGCCTGCTGTTTGGCCATGCGGCCGGCTTGCTGACCCCCGTCTGGGTGTGGGATACGCTGGGGGTGTCGCATAGCCTGAAGCAGGGCGTGGCCATGGCGGCCGGCGGCGTGATGGGCGGCCTGTGCCTGGCCGGCATCCTGATCCTGCTGGCGCGCCGCTTCGGCAATGCACGGCTGCGCGCCGTCACCACGGCCGGCGACAAGCTGGTGATGCTGTGGATCTTGCTGACCTTGCTGCTGGGCCTGTCGTCGATTTTTGTGTCGGCTTCGCACATGGATGGCCACATGATGGTCTTGCTGATGAACTGGGCGCAGCACATCGTGACTTTCCGCGGCGACGCGGCCAGCTTCATCGTCGATGCGCCGCTGGTGTTCAAGCTGCACCTGTTCATGGGCATGTCGCTGTTCGTCATCTTCCCGTTCACCCGCCTGGTGCACGTGTGGAGCGGCTTTGGCGCCATCGGCTATCTGGGCCGCGCTTACCAGTTGGTTCGCCGCCGTTAAGAAAGGAGCAACATCATGGGAATCTCCGTCAATGGCATCGATATCGACGATGCCGACATCGCGCAGGAATTGCCGCATCACGATGGCGCCGGCAATCCGCTGAAACAGGCCGTGCATGAACTGGTGCTGCGCCGGCTGCTGCAAGACGAAGCGCAGCGCCTCGGCGTGCAGGGCGGCAGTGACGATGCCCGCATTGAGGCGCTGTTCGAGCAGGAAGTGCGCGTGCCGCCCGCCGACGATGCGGCTTGCCGCACCTTTTATGCGCAGCGCCCGCAGCTGTTTCGCAGCGGGGCGCTGGTCGAGGCGCGCCACATCCTGTTCCAGGTGACGCCGGAAGCGCCCCTGGAGCTGCTGCGCACGACGGCGCAAGCCGTGCTCGACGCCCTGAAACTGGCGCCCGAGCGCTTCGCCGAACTGGCGGCGCAGTACTCGAACTGCCCGTCGGGCGCCCTGGGCGGGAGCCTGGGCCAGCTGTCGCCGGGCCAGAGCGTGCCGGAATTTGACGCGCTCGTGTTCCGCCTGGAAGAGGGCGCGCTGGCTGGCCACTTGCTGGAAACGCGCTTCGGCTACCACATCGTGCAGGTGCAGCGCCGGGTCGAAGGCCAGGCCATCCCGTACGAAGCGGTACAGGCGCAGATCGCCGACCGCCTGTCGCGGGCGGCGTGGCAGCGCGCCGTGCACCAGTATCTGCATTTGCTGGTGGGGCGCGCCGACATTGCCGGCATCGAGCTCGAAGGCACAGCCAGTCCGCTGGTTCAGTAAGTAGAAATGCGTAGCTAAAAAGGCGTAGGCCGCTAGGCCTTCTGGGGCACAGCCAGATCGTGCCCCAGCCTTTACAATCACGGAAGAATCAGGAGTAGCGTCATGGGTAGCGTCAAGTTGCAGGACCGTTTTGGCCGTTCGATCGATTATGTGCGGCTGTCCGTTACCGACCGATGCGACTTGCGTTGCAGTTATTGCATGCCCAAGGGCTTTCGCGGCTTCGAGGAGCCGAAGGACTGGCTGACGTTCGACGAGATCGAGCGCCTGCTGGGCATTTTTGTGCGCCTCGGCACGCGCCGCGTGCGCCTGACGGGCGGCGAACCCCTGTTGCGGCGCAACCTGCCCGAGCTGGCGCAAAAGCTGTCCGCGCTGCCCGGTCTGGACGACCTGTCGCTGTCGACCAACGCCACCCAATTGGGCAAGCACGCCGTGGCCTTGCGCGCGGCGGGCGTGGACCGCATCAACGTCAGCCTCGATTCGCTCGACCGCGCCTGCATGCAGCAGATCACGGGGCGCGACAGCCTGCAGCCCATTCTCGATGGCCTGGTGGCGGGCAAGGCGGCCGGTTTCGACCCGATCAAGATCAATATGGTGGCCATGCGCGGCATCAACGACGGCCAGATCGAGGCCATGGCGGCCTTCTGCATCGAGCAGCAGTTCATCCTGCGCCTGATCGAAGCCATGCCGATGGGCAGTACGGGCCGCAATGCCAGCTACATGCCGCTGGGCCCCGTGCGCGAGCGCCTGGCAGCCCGTTTTGGCCTGGTGCCGCAGGCGATGGAACTGGGTGGCGGACCGGCGCGCTATCTGGCGACGCAAGACGGACGCTCGAGTATCGGCTTCATTACGCCCATGTCGCAGCATTTTTGCGCCACCTGCAACCGCGTGCGCCTGTCCGTCGATGGTACCCTGTACCTGTGCCTCGGGCAGGAAGAGAAATTCGCCTTTGGTCCCATGCTGCGCGGCGGGGCCACGGATGCGCAGATCGAAGCGGCGATCCGCGCCGCCATCGAACTCAAGCCGCAGCAGCATGATTTCAATTCGCAGCCGGACAAAATCGTGCGCTTCATGGCGCAGACGGGCGGCTGAGACAGTTTGCATTTACATTCAAGGGCGGTATGAAATTCAAGGCGATGTTTTCCTCGTGGCAGAAGCTGTCGACCAAGATCGTCGGCGCGCTGCTGCTCATGCTGGTGCTGGCCCTGAGCGCCATCGGCTGCACCCTGTTCCTGTCGTGGCAGCTCGAAGGCAGTTCGGCCGCCATCAATGAAACGGGCCGGCTGCGCATGCAGACTTACCGCCTGACCCTGCTGCTTGCCAGCGACGCCGGCGAACAGGCGCGCCAGCAGGTGCTGCTGATCGACGAAACCCTGGCCAAGATCGGCCACGGCGACCCGCAGCGCCCCTTGTTCCTGCCTCCCAGCACGGCCATCAAATCCGAATTCGAGCGCATCGGCACCGCCTGGCGCGGCGCCTTGCGCCCGGCCGCGCTGGCGGCCGATTCCGCTGCGCGCGCGCGCCAGTTCGAGCATGACGCCGATACCTTCGTCGGCCAGGTCGATCAATTGGTGCGCCTGATCGAGCACGATAGCGAACAGCGCACCTTCTGGCTGCGCGCCTCGCAGCTGATCCTCGTCGGCATGGCCGTCATCGGCACGGTCAGCATGATTTACCTGATGTTCATGCTCATCATCGAGCCGGTGACGCGCCTGCGCCTGGGCATGCAGCGCATGAAGGAGCGCGATTTCAGCGTGCGCCTGGCTGTCGAGAGCAATGACGAATTCGGCCAGCTGGCCAGTGGCTTCAACCAGATGGCCGACCGCCTGCAGGCGCTGTACGGCAACCTGGAAGAGGGCGTGCGCAGCAAGACGGCCACCCTCGAATATCGTAACCGCGAGCTGGCGCTGCTGTACGAAAGCGCGGCCTTTTTGCAGCGCCCGCAGCCCCTGGAAGACATTTGCGGCGGCTTCATGCAGCGCATCGTCGATTATTTCGAGGCCGACGGCTCCACCGTGCGCGTGCTCGACGCCGAGCGGGGCAACCTGCACATGGTGGTGCATACGGGCCTGTCCGAGGAACTGGTGGCGTCCGAACACTGCCTGAAGGTGGGCGACTGCCTGTGCGGCACGGCTGTCGAGATGAAGGTGGCGAAGGTGCACGACATGCGCCGCATCGACAAGGCGCACGAGCTGCGCTGCCACCGCGAAGGCTTTGCCACCGTTTCCGTCTTCCATATCCATGCGCATGAACAGCACCTGGGCTTCTTCAACCTGCATTTCCGCCATGCGCGCGTGTTTTCCGCGCGCGAGCTGGCCTTGCTGGAAACCCTGGGCCAGCTGCTGGGCATCGCGCTGGAAAACCTGCGCCTGGCCGCGCGCGAACGCGAAATGGCCATTTCCGAAGAGCGCAACCTGGTCGCGCAGGGCCTGCACGACAGCATCGCGCAAAGCCTTAATTTCCTCAACCTGCAGGTGCAGATGCTCGACGACTCCGTGCGCAATGCGCGTTTCGACGAGGTGGCGGGCATCGTGCCGGCCCTGCATGCGGGCGTGAAGGAAAGCTA
The DNA here is from genome assembly GCF_059423585.1 of Janthinobacterium sp. GW460-12-1-14-LB5. NCBI lineage: Bacteria > Pseudomonadati > Pseudomonadota > Betaproteobacteria > Burkholderiales > Oxalobacteraceae > Janthinobacterium > Janthinobacterium sp. GW460-12-1-14-LB5. Next base: position 162,005 of record NZ_JBWKYD010000002.1, read on the forward strand.
CGAGGACGTGCGCGAGCTGCTGGCCAACTTCCGCAGCCGTTTGATGGAGGATGACCTGATCGGCTCCCTGCGCGCGGCAATCGACAAATTCCGCCGCCAGACGGGCATCGACGCCGAGCTGCTGGCCGACGTCGACGGCGCGCCATTCCCCCGCGAGCAGCAATTGCAGTTATTATTCATCGTGCAGGAAGCGCTGTCGAACATCCGCAAGCACGCCCAGGCCAGCCACGTCGAGGTGCGTCTCGCCGATCACCAGGATTTTACGCTGACGATCAGCGACAATGGCGTCGGCTTCGACGCTGCCGCCGTGCTGGAAAAGGGCGACAGCCACGTCGGCATCCACATCATGCGCGAGCGCGCGCAGCGCATCGATGCCACGTTCGACGTGCACGCCTGTCCCGGCGGGGGCACGACCGTCGAACTGCATCTGTCGCGCGAGCAGCGCCGCGCCGCCTAAGCCACTATCAGAAAGTACAAAAAAATGGAGACTCCCGATAAACCGATCACCGTCATGCTGGTGGACGACCACGCGCTGTTCCGCAGCGGCATACGCTCGCTGCTGCAGCGGCACACGGAATTTTCCGTCGTGGGCGAGGCCGCCGATGGCGTGGAGGGCATCAAGCGCGCCATCCAGCTGCAGCCCGACGTGGTGCTGCTGGACCTGAACATGGCCGGCATGTCCGGCGTGGAAGCGCTGCAGCTGATGCAGCACGACTGTCCCGACACGGCCATCGTCATGCTCACCGTGTCGGAAGATGCGGAGGACCTGGCGACGGCCCTGCGCGCGGGCGCCTGCGGTTACCTGATCAAGAATATAGACGCCGACTACCTGGTGCGCGCCATTCGCCGCGCGGCCGCCGGCGAAGTCGTCATCGCTGAAGCCATGACGGGCAAGCTGGTGGCGCAACTGCAGGCGGGCACGCGGCGCGAGGAACCCGTGTCGGAGCTGGACAAGCTCACGCCCCGTGAAAAGGAAATCATCGATTGCCTGTCGCGCGGCGAAAGCAACAAGGGCATCGCCCGCACCCTGGACCTGGCTGAAAGCACGGTCAAGATCCACGTGCAGAACGTGCTGAAAAAACTCAACCTCACCAGCCGCGTGCAGGCGGCCGTGTACGCGGTCGAGCATCGCCAGGGCAAGTAGCCCGGTAGTTGGGGTCTGACCCGCCGGGCCGGACCCCATGGTTAATTGTCGCTATCTCTCTAGTCCTTTTTGCCGATGGCAGTTCCTGCGCTTTTAAAGTAGTATATTAAATATATCTTTAAAGGCGACTCCATCATGGCCATCACCCCGATCAGCGAACCTTCTTCCTCTCCCGCCGCCTCCGGCGCGGCGCCATGGCAAGCCGGCCACGCCGTCTGGCAACTGGGTTTCCGCCCGTTTTACCTGCTGGCGGCCGTGTTTGCGGCCATCGGCATACCACTGTGGCTGGCCAGCTATGCGGGATTGCTGCCGGGCGGTTTGCAGGTGGGCCTGGGCTGGCACATGCACGAGATGGTGTTTGGCTTTGCCGTGGCCGTCGTCGTGGGCTTCCTGTACACGGCGGGGCGCAACTGGACGGGCTTGCCCACGCCGCACGGTGTCCAGCTGATGGCGCTGGCGGGCCTGTGGCTGGCCGGGCGCGTGGCCATGCTGTGCGGCCCCGGCCTTCTGGCGGCGCTGGTGGACTGGCTGTTCCTGCCGCTGGCCGCCTGGCCCCTGTACCAGGTGTTGCGCCGCTCTGGCAATACGCGCAACCTGTTCCTCGTCGGTCTGCTGGCCTTGCTGGCGCTGGCCAATGGCCTGTTCCACGCGGCTGAGCTTGGCTGGCTGCCGCTGTCGCTATTCCTGCCCGTGCAGGCGGCCATTTTCATCATCGTGCTGATCGAATCGGTGATCGGCGCGCGCGTCATTCCCATGTTTACGCGCAATGGTGCGCCGGGCAGCACGCCCGTGGCCAGTCCGCAGCGGGCCCTGATCGCCGTGGCCTGCATGGCGGCCGCCGCCATCGCGTGGCTGGCCGGTGCGCCAGCCTGGCTGACGGCGCCGCTGGCGTTCTGTGCTGCCGGCGTGTCGCTGGCCAACCTGCTGGCCTGGCAGCCGCAGCGCACCCTGCGCGTGCCGCTGCTGTGGATACTGCACCTGTCGTATGCGTGGATCGGCATCGGCTTTGCGCTGCTGGGACTGGCCAGTCTCGGCCTGCTGCCGGCCAGCGCCGCGCTGCACGCGCTGACCGTGGGCTCGATGGCGGGCCTGATCATCGGCATGATGACGCGCACCACCCTGGGCCATACGGGCCGTCCACTGAGGGGCGGCCGGGCGGAAGCGGCGATGTACTGGCTGATCCAGCTGGGCACGCTGGCGCGCCTGCTGGCCGCTGCCGGTCCCGCCGCGCTGGCCATGCCGCTGCTGCTGGCGGCCGGCGCGTGCTGGTCGCTGGCCTTTGGCCTGTATGCGTGCGTGTATGCGCCCTATCTGTGGCGCGCCAGGGTGGATGGGCGCGAAGGCTAAGCTGGTATCAGGACGGGCGCCAGGCCAGCAGCTTCCTGATTTCCGGCACCCAGTACGACAGCGATTCGCCCACGACGAATAGCAGCATGCCCAGCATGAAGGCTTTCAACAGCAGATCCCTGCACCAGATCATGGCGTCTCCTGAATTTTCATATTGGCAAGTTTATCATTGGCATGCGCTGCCATGTTGCGTTTCTGGCATGGCTGCCTGGCCAGGCGCCGGCGCCTGTGCCGTGTATGCGGCGGCGGCATCGATGGCGTGTGCCAGCGCCTGCTCCAGCGTGTCGAGCGCGGCGGCCGCGTCCTTGCCGGCGTGGAGCAGCTGCTCCGCGCGCTGGGCCGCGTGCAGGGTGGCGGGCAGGGCGAGGCTGCCCGCCACGCCGGCCAGCTTGTGCGCCAGCGCGGCGGCGTCGCCGCGCGCATTGGCCGCCAGCAGGGCGCGCATGGTGGCGACCGTGTTGTGGTAGGTGGCGCCAAAGCGCGACAGGTGCTGGCGGTAGGGCGCTTCGTCGAGCCACTGGGCCAGTCCTTGCGCCAGGTCGATCACGGGTGCCGTGCCGGATGGCGGCACGGGCATCGCCGCCGCGCTGATGGCTGGCGGCAGGGCCGGCAAGCCTTGTGCATGGCGCCGGTGCACGCGCGCGACCAGGGCGATGGTCTGCGGCACGTCGAATGGCTTGCTGATGAAATGGTTCATGCCCGCTTCCAGCGCCGCCGTCTGCTGCGTCTGGAATGCGCCCGCCGTCAGCGCCACCACGGGCAGGTCGTGGAATTGCGGCAGCTGGCGCAGCGCGCGCGTGGCTTGCAAGCCATCCATGACGGGCATCTGCACGTCCATCAGCACGATGTCGACGTCATCCGGGTGATCCAGCAGCCAGTCCAGCGCCTGGCGTCCATCGCAGGCGAACGCGGGCAGGGCTCCCTGGTCGCGCAGGATATGGTTCACCACGTCGCGGTTGATTTCGCTGTCGTCGACCACCAGCACGCGCACGCCGGCGAGCTGGCGTTCCTCCAGCGCCGCATGGCTGGCATCGAGGCCGGCCAGTTCGGCGCGCCGCTGGCGCGCATCCATCGTTGCGTTGTACAGGCTGGAGGCCGTGACGGGTTCGTTGAGGATGGCATCGGCGGGATTGTCCGGATCGGTATGGCGCCGCGCGGGCGCCGTGGCCGGCGCGCCGCTGGCCGCCACGATGACGACGGGGCAATCCTGCGGCGGCAAGTGCTCGCGCAGCGCGCGCGCGACGGCTTCGCCATCCATGTCCGGCAGGTGCGCGGCCAGCAGGACGACGCCGGGCCGCGCGCCTTCGGCGCAGGCAAGAGCGTAGTCGAGCGCCGCCTCGCCGCCGGCGACCGCATGCACGCTCCAGCCCAGGCCTTGCGCCACGGCGCCGACCGTCGCGCGCGTGGCGGCGTTGCCGTCGGCCAACAGCACGTGCAGGCCCTGCATGTCGGGCATGCCGCGCGCGCGCGCGGGCATCAGCTGCAGCGGCGCCGTGAAACTGAATTCGCTGCCCTGGCCCAGCGTGCTTTTCAGGCGCAGGGCGCCTCCCATCAGACGCACCAGCTGGCGGCAGATGGTCAGGCCCAGGCCCGTGCCGCCGAAGCGGCGCGTGGTCGAGGTGTCGGCCTGGGTGAAGGCGGAAAAGATCGTTTCCTGCACTTCGGGGGCGATGCCGATGCCCGTGTCGCGCACGCAAAAGCGCAGCACGGCGACATCGCCATCGCGGCTTTCCAGCGCCGTGTGCAGCTCGACCGTGCCCTGCGCCGTGAACTTGATGGCGTTGCTGGTGAGGTTGACCAGCACCTGTTCCAGCCGCAGCGCATCGCCCAGCACATGGTCGATGCCGTCGGGCAGGGGGCCGATGCGCACGGCGATGGGCTTGTCATGCACAGCCACGCCCATGCTGGCGGCGATCTTGTCGATCACCTCGGCCAGGCGGAACGGCGCCTGCTCCAGGTGCATATGGCCCGCCTCGATTTTCGACACGTCGAGCACATCGTTGATAATGCCGAGCAGCGACTGGCCGGCGGCGCGGATCTTGCGGGCCATCAGCAGCGCCTCGCCATCGAGGCCGCCTCTTTCCAGCAGCCAGGCCATGCCGAGGATGGCATTCAGGGGCGAGCGGATTTCATGGCTCATGTTGGCGAGGAATTCGGCCTTGCTGCGGTTGGCCGCCTCGGCCCCGTCGCGCGCCAGCAGCATGGCTTCCTCGGCCTGTTTTTGCGCGGATATGTCCTGCACGAAGATCAGCGTTGCCGGCCCGTCCTTGAGCATCACGCGGGCCGTCGTCTTGAGGATGGGCACGGGCCGTCCCTGCTTGTCCAGGCCGACGGCTTCGAAGACCTGCTCGCTGGCGGAATCGGCTTCGATCAGCGCCTCGCTGCTCGCCAGCGCCGCCTGCGATTCTGCCGTGAGCATGCTGCGCCACGGCAGGCCGCTCAAGTCGTCCTCGAGGGCGTAGCCGTGCAAGTGGCGGTAGCGGGGGTTCGAATAGACGAAGCGGCCATGGCGCAGGATGGCGATGGCCAGCGGCGCATCCTCGATCAGCGTGCGAAAGCGCGTTTCGCTGTCCGACACGGCCTGCATGGCCTGCCGCGCGCTTTCCTGCTGCGCGTGCCAGGCGGCCAGGTGCCGCCGGCGCCGCTGGCTCCAGTACAGCAGCGCGCTGCCGGTGGCGGCCAGGATGGCGAAGAAAATGGCATAGCCGGTTGCCTGGCGCCGCAGCGGGGCGGCGATGGCCGCTTCCTCGCGGCTCAGGCCGATGATCAGCGCGCGGTCCATGTGCAGCGCCGGCGGCGCGATCGTGGCCATGGCCATCATGCGCGGCGGGCTGGCGGGCTGGCCGGGCACCATCACACCGTCGAGCACCGCCGATGGCTGGCCGCTGTCGCGCAGGCGCCGCAGGAAGCTGCCGGGCACGTCCAGGTTGCTGCCGTCGACGGCGCCCTTGGCCGGGTAGTTGAGGAACTGGTGGCCGTCGCCGTGCAGCACCACGGCCCACACGTCGCCCGCATACATGGCGGTGCGGAACTTGCCCGTGAAATATTCGGGATCGAAGGTCGCCATCACCAGGCCGGCGAAGCGGCCCTGCCGGTCCGGCACCATGCGCGCGGCCGTCATCACGAGGTCGTTCCTGAACGAGCGGAAGGGCGGCGACAGGTACAGCATGTGCGCGTCGGGCGCGTCGCGCACCGTCTGGAAGTAGCCGCGGCGCGAAAAATCCTGTTGCATCAACTCCGGGATATTCGTGGCGAGGGGCTTGCCGCTGGCGTCGAGCACCAGCATGGTGCGCACGCCGGGCATGGCGTCGACCAGGGCGGTCAGGCGCCGGGGCAGGGCCTGGCTGGCGCCCGTTTCCGCCGCAGGGCCGAGAAAGTCGCGGATCACGCCTTCGAGCACCAGGTTGGTGGCGGCCAGGTCGACTTCGATATTCTTTGCCAGCAGCGCCGTCAGCACCTCCAGCCGCTCGCGTTCCGCCGCCGCGTGCCGCGTGGCTTCGGCGAGGTGCAGATACGCCAGGGTGACGCCGATGACCAGCAGTCCGAGGAGAAAAAAAAGCCACTCAATCAGTCGTCTGTGCACTGCGTCGCCACCTGGTAGTCGGATCATGTGACGATGCTATACCGTATAGGGGAGAAGAACAACTTTCCCTGTGACTACTCAGCCGATAGTGTGGTCAATTTGTCGAAGTGGCCCACCGGCTGCGCCGTGTCGGCCAGCGGCAGGTACAGGCTGAATACGGCACCCTGGCCCGGCGCCGATTCCACCGCGATGCGTCCGCCCATCAGGACCGCCAGGTGGCTGGCGATGGCCAGGCCCAGCCCGGCGCCGCCATGCGCGCGGCTGGGCGTGTCGTCCGCCTGCGAGAATTTCTCGAAGATGCTGGCCTGCTGCGCCTGCGCGATGCCGACGCCCGTGTCGCACACGGCGATGCGCAGCTGGCCGACGTGGCGCGCCACGCGCACGTCGATGCGTCCGGCGGGCGTGAAGCGCAGCGCGTTGTCGAGCAGGATGGCGAGCAGGCGCACCAGGCGCGGGCGGTCGCAAACGAGGTGCGACGGCGTATCGGCGGCGGCGCACCAGGCCAGGGCGATGCCCTGCTCCGCCGCGCGCTGGCGGAACGGCGCCAGCGCCTGGGCCAGCACGCCGGGCAGCGGCTCCACCGCGCACTTGAGCCTGAGCTGGCCGCCCTCGAGGGCACTCAGTTCCATGGTCGCCTCGACCAGCGCCAGCAGCTGGCGGCCGCTGGCGCGTATGGCCTGCGCGTGGCTGGCCAGCCCGGGCTGCGGCTGCAGCTGCTCCAGCAGCAGGTCGGAAAAGCCGAGGATGCCGTTGAGCGGCGTGCGCAGCTCATGCGACATGTTCGACAGGAAGCGCGACTTCGCTTCGCTGGCGGCGATGGCCCTGGCGCGGCTGTCGATCAGGCGCCCGATCAGCAGCACCAGCGCGGCCCACGACAGCACGATCAGCGCGCTGGTGACGGCCGCCATCAGCAGCGCCTGCTCGCGGCGCGAAGCGTAGTCGGCCAGCACCGTGTCGCGGTCCAGGCCGATCAGCATGTAGAGCGGATAGTGCGCCAGCTTTTCAAACGCGTAGTAGCGCAGGGTGCCGTCGATGGGGCTGCGCTGCAGGAAGCTGCCGCGCGTCTTGCCGCGCATCTGCGCGAACAGGGCGCTGTCGCCGACGTCCTGGCCGATGGTGTTGACGCTGCCGACGCGGCGCGCCCGCATCACGCCATCGGTGCCGATGAGGGCGATGGAGCTGTTCTTGCCCAGGTCGACCTCGTCATACAGGCGCGTGAAGTAATACGGATCCATCGACGCCACCACCACGCCCTTGAAGCTGCCATCGGGGTGATTGATGCGCCGCGTCAGCTGGATCGACCATTTTTTCGACACGCGGCCCAGCACGGGCTTGCTGATGTAGAGTTCGCCGCTGTCGCCGCGCACGTGCACCTGGAAGTGCTCGCGGTCGGCCAGGTTGGTGGGTTTGAACGGCTTGCTCGTCAGTACGGTGTCGCCCCGCTCGTTGACGATACTGAACAGGTTATACAGGGGGCCGGGATTGAGCCCCTGCTGCAGGTCGGTGACGATGTCGAGCTTGTCTCCCAGCGCATTGTAGCGCCCGCGCAGGTAAGTGACGGCCTGGTCGGCCCCTTCGATGGTGCGTATCGCATGTTCGTCGAAGACCCGCGCCATGCTGCGCGCATCGCGCTGGGCGTCGGCGATGGCCCGCTCGTGGGCGTGGTCGAGTTGCCGCAGCGTAACGCCCCACAGGCCGGCCAGCAGCAGGGCCACGAAAAACGACAGCAGGATGCGCGTGTCCAGGCGTTCCCAAGGCAGGGCCTGCCATTTCAATCGTGGTGTGATGTCGTGCCGCATGCCGCCTCCCACAGTAGTCGGCCCGTGACGGCCGCCGCGATGGCGGACCTGGACACGGACTGCATTGCTCTCTGCGATCAATTATATCGAATATAAATGATTTCATCGATAAAATTGAATTATTTGTGGTAAGTGTTGTATTTGAACGCTGCGCCTAGGATGCGGCCTGGCGTGCCAGCCAGTGTTCCACCAGCTCGCGCAACTGGGCCGCCGTGAAGGGTTTGGACAGGTAAGCGTCCATGCCGGCATCCATGCAGCGCTGCCTGTCGTCGTCGGTGACGCCCGCCGTCAGGGCGATGACGGGGGTGCGCGCGGCGCCGCTGCGCAGTTCGCGCGCGCGCAGCGTCTGGCAAGCCTGGTAGCCATCCATGACGGGCATCATGCAATCCATCAGCACCAGGTCGTAGCGCTGTGCCGCCAGGGCCAGCAGGCCCAGCTCGCCGTTTTCCGCCGTATCGATGGCGTAGCCGCGCCCGCCCAGCTGCAGGCAGACCAGCTGGCGGTTCAGCGCCGTGTCCTCGACCAGCAGGATGCGGGCCGCGGGCGCGGACTCCGGCTCCGGCGTCGGCGCAGGGGCGGGCGGTGCTGGCGGCGCGGCAGGCGGCGCGGCGCACGCATCGTCCTGCGGCACGCCAGCCGGGGCGGCCGGGCCGCACGGGATGCGCACGGTGAAGCGCGAGCCGGCGCCGGGCGTGCTGTCGCAGCCGATCTCGCCGCCCAGCAGTCCGGCCAGCTGCTGGCAGATGGCCAGTCCCAGTCCCGTGCCGCCATATGCGCCGCTGATGCTGGCGTCGGCCTGGCAGTAGGGCTGGAAGACGCGGCCCAGCTGCTCGGGCGTCATGCCGATGCCGGCGTCGCTGACGCGGAACAGGAGGGCGGCCGTGCCGGGGCTGTCCGGAGCGCCAGGCGCCAGCTGCAGGCTCACCGTCACCTGTCCCGACGCCGTGAACTTGATGGCGTTGCCGACCAGGTTGCCCAGTATTTGCGCGATGCGCGTGCGGTCCGAGCACACCTGCCGCGGCACGCGCGGGTCCACCTCGGCCACCAGCTGCAAGCCTTTGCGGTCCGCCTGTGCGCGGTGCAGCGCCAGCAGGTCGTCGAGCAGCTGGCGCGGGTCGAAGTCGCGCAGTTCCACGCCCATCTGGCCCGCCTCGGCCTTGGACAGGTCGAGAATGTCGTTGAGTATGTGCATCAGGTCGTGCACGCCGTTGCTGACGTTGGCCGCATAGTGGCGCTGCGTCGCATCGAGCGGGGTTTCCAGCAGCAGTTCGGCCATGCCGGCGATGCCGGCCATCGGCGTGCGGATTTCATGGCTCATGATGGCCAGGAAGCGCGACTTGGCGGCATTGGCCGCTTCCGCGTGCGCCTGCAGCGCCAGCGCCTGGGCCGTGTCGCGCTCGCGGCGCCGCAGCAGGCCCATGATCAGCGCCACGGCCAGCGCCACCGCCAGCAGGCTGACCAGCGCCGCCCCGCCCATGGTGCGCAGCATGCGGCGCCAGCCCGCCAGGTAGACTTCGTCCGTGACGGTGACGTTGACGGCCAGCGGATAGTCGCGCACCAGGCGGATGCCGGCCAGGCGGTCGACGGGGCGGCCCTGTTCGGCCGCGCGCGGCAAGTCCACCTGCAGCACGCCATGCGTCTTGCCCTGTTCCAGCAGGCGGTAGGTACTGCCCGTCAGGTTGCGCTTGCCCATCATGGCGGGGGCGGCTGGCCAGCGCGCCAGCAGGGTGTAGTCGCTGCGGTACAGGGAAAAGGCCGTATGCTCGCCGATGCTCGTGTTCTGGAAGAATTTGCTGAAGAAGTCGCACGACAGGCCCACCAGGATCACGCCCAGGAAGCGGCCGTCCGGCCCGCTGATGCGCCGGCTGATATAGAAGGTCCAGGCGCCGTTGCCCTTGTTTTGCACGGGCGCGCTGACGTGCATGCCGCCGTCCGGGTGGCGGCGGTGGTAATCGAAGTAATCGCGCTCGTCGAGGCGGATGGGCGGTGCGGGAAAGGCGCGGCTGAAGACCAGCACGGCGCCGTCGCCGCCCACGATGGACACCACGTCCACTTGCGGCACGCCGCCGATCTTGTGCCGCAGCATCTGGTGCATGGCCTGGTTGCCGGCGGTGGCGGCCAGCGCGGCTCCGTCGGCCGGGGCGGCTGCCTGCACTTCGTTGCTGACGCTGTCGAGCACGAGGCGCGCCGCCGTCATGCTTTGCGCCGTGTTTTCCGCCAGCAGCAGCGACAGGTTGGACAGATCCCGTTTCCAGTCTTCGACGGCTTCGCGGTGCAGCAGCATGCCGGAGATGACGATGCACAGCGCCAGCAGGCCCACCAGCGCCAGGCCGGCCACGGCTGCCGTGGTGCGCGGCGGATAGCGGTGGACCAGGCGCAGGATGGCCCGGCGCGCATTCATGCCTGTGCGCCCGTGTAGTCAAGCATGCTGCGGCGTACCTCCTGTTCCACCGCGCCGAGCAGCGCCGCCGTTTCTGCGAGCCAGCCGGGCGCCGCCACGCCCTGGTGGCGCACCAGCTGCTCCAGTTCCGCCAGGCGCGCCGTCAGCGCGCGGGCGCCCAGCAGGGCCACCGTGCCGCGCAGGGTATGGCAGGCATGCACGATGGCTTGCGCCGCGCCGCCGCGCACGGCCTGCTCCACGCGCGCGTACATGGCCGGCGACGTGTCCAGATAGGTCTGGGACAGGGCGCGGAACATCTCCAGGTCATGGCCGGTGGCCTGGAACAGCACGGCGGGATCGATGTGGCGATAGGCTGGCATGCTGGACTCCCGGACAAAGGTGGTGAACTAGGCGGCCAGGCTGTTGCGCCGCGCATGGCCGGCGCAGCAGGCGCGCAGATAGCCGCGCAGCTCGTCGTAATTGACGGGTTTGGCAAAGAACACCACGCCGGGCGGCACGCCGCCGCGTTCTTCGAGTTCCTCCGACGTCAGGCTCGACAGCATGGCGATATGCATCTCCGCCAGCAGCGGATCGGCCAGGATGGTGCGGATCACCTCGTAGCCGTCGATGCCTTCCATGACGATGTCGGCCAGCAGGATGTCGGGCTGGTCGCGGGCGATTTCCATCAGCGCCTGGTAGCCGTTCTCGCAAAAGCGCAATGCCGCCTGCAAGCCCCAGGAGCCGATCTGCTTTTCATACAGCGCGCGCTCGATCGGATTGTCTTCGATTACCAGGATGGAGGGCGGACGGCCTGATGGGGCGGGGCGGCTGGCGCGCGCCGCGCGCTGGTCCTGGCCCGGCTGGCCGGGATTGCCCTTGTAGGCCTCGACGGCCGCGAGGGGAATGCGCCGGTGGCCGCCCTTGGTTTTCCAGGCTTCGATTACGCCTGCCTCGACCAGTTGCTGTACCGATGTCACCGAAATACCGAGGATTTCGGCGGCCTTTTGGGTAGTGCAAACGTCTGCAGTGTGCATGATGGACTTTATGGTCGCGGATGAAGTTGAAGGGAATGATACGCAATCGCGCTCAAAAAATCAATTTCAACGAATTAGATGAATTCACTAAAAACCTGGCCGGTGGCGGGCCGGGGCCTGGTGCGCGTGCGGCAAGTGGCGACATGGGCGGGCGCTGCCAGGATCTCGCGCCATTCGCTCCACTCGGCGTTGCTGTGGCGTAGCAGGGTTTCCATGTGTTCTGCGTCCAGGCCCAGTACCCGCGCAGCGGCCAGGGCCGGCCCGCGCGGCCCCGCACCATTGTGCAGTATCAAGTCGGCGAAACTGCTGGCCAGCTTCAGCAGCCAGGCCAGGTCCGTCATGTGCCCGGCACGCCCGAAGCCGGGCGGCGCGGCATGGCAGCGCACGGCGTCGCACAGGATCTCCGGCATGCCCCAGCCCCGCATGAGGCTGGCCGACAGGGCCAGCCGGTGGTGGCCGAAGCGCCGCGACTCCGCGCACAGCAGCCGGGCGCCGGCAGCGTCGCCATGCTGGGCCAGCAGTTGTCCATATTCCTGCGGATGCAAGGTGGCCAGGGCCAGCTGGCCGCAGTTGGCCAGCAAGCCGCAGCTGTACAGCTCATCGGCCGGCGCCAGCTGCAGCGCGTCGCCCGCCACGCGGGCGGCGCACGCCATGGCCAGCGAGTGCGACCAGAAGCGCTGCGCGTCGAAATGCGCGCAGGTGGCCGCTGGCGGGGCCGGGGCGGCGATCGCCTCGCGCAGGGCGGGCAGGCCGATGGCCTCCAGCAGCGCGGCGTTGACTGCAGCATGCATGCGTTCGCCCGGTGGCACGCCGGCATTCGCCAGGCCGATGACCTTGCCGGTCAGGGCCGGATCGCAGCCTATCTGTTCGGCGAGCTCATCGAGCGGAACCTGCTGCTGGCAGCGGCTCGCCAGCCAGTGCTGGCGCCAGGCGGGCGAAGGCAGGATGGCGCCGCCGAGCAAGCCTGCCAGGTCGATGTGCGCGCTCATGGCCGGCTCCCGATGTCGCTATAGTCATCGGCTTGCGCCGTGCCCGTTTGCAGGGCCGTGACGGCTTGCGACAGCGCATCGAGCGCCATCAGCAGATCCGCATGCAGGAGGCGCAGCGCGCCGATATCGTTGGAGAAGCCCGCATGCACGGCCTGGCGCGCCAGCGCCTGCAAGGGAAGCAGTCCCATGGCCTGGCTGCCGTCGAGAATTTCCTGCGCCAGCACGCGTGCGGGGGCGGCCCGCTCGCAGCGCAGCGCATGGGCGATGCCGGCCAGGCGGTCGCGCGTCTCGGCCACGAACAGGGCCAGGATCTCGCCCTGCAGGCGCCGGTCGTAACCGAACATCGCGTCGAGCCGGGCCGCCTCGAAGGGCGGCGTGTCCGCTGCCCTGGGCGCCGGCGGCGGTGCGCTGTCAGCCGCCTTGGCCGGCGGGGCCGCTTTGCGCGTTTGCAGCAGCTGATGCAGATCGGGCGGCGTGCCGCCTGCGGCCGGCGCGCGGCCGGCATGGCGCCAGCGGGTACGGCGCCAGAGCAGGGCGGCCAGCAGCAACAGCAGGCCCGCCAGCGCCAGCGCCGGGCGCATCAGCGAGAGGTCTTCGCAGCGAAGGAAGGGGTGGATGGAGAGTAAGGCGTTCATGACAGTGCTCCAGTACGGACGATGCTTGTTATCTTGCGTGATGGCAGACCTAAAATACTTCCCAGTCGCCGGAGTCGGCCACCGCCGGGGCCGTGCCCTTGGACTGGCCCGGGGCAGGCGTGGCGACCAGTTTGAGCGACGCCTTGCGCTGTGCCGGCCGCGGGGCGGCAGGCGCGCGGGGCGCTTGAGGCGGCGCTGGCCGGGCCGCCGCGCCGGCTTGCCCGTGCGCCAGCTTGAAGGTCCCCACCACGCCGGCCAGGATGCCCGCCTGCTCCTGCAGCGATTGCGATGCCGCCGCCGCCTCTTCGACCAGGGCCGCATTCTGCTGCGTGACTTCATCCATTTGCGTGATGGCGCGGTTGATTTCCTCGATGCCCGTGCTTTGTTCCACGCTGGCGGCCGAGATTTCGCTGACGATGTCGGTGACGCTGCGCACCGTGTCGACCACTTCCGTCATGGCCTCGCCGGCCTGCCGGACCAGCTTGCCGCCTTGTCCCACCTGTTGCACGGAGTCGCCGATGAGTGTCTTGATTTCCTTGGCTGCCGCCGCCGAACGGTGCGCCAGGTTGCGCACTTCGGTCGCCACGACGGCAAAGCCGCGCCCCTGTTCCCCGGCGCGCGCCGCTTCCACGGCCGCATTCAGGGCCAGGATATTCGTCTGGAAGGCGATGCCGTCGATGACGCCGATGATGTCGGCGATCTTGTTGGACGCACTGTCGATCGCTTCCATGGTGCGGATGACGTCGTTCATCACCTGGCCGCCCCGTTGCGCCTTGTCCGAAGCGCTGACCGCCATTTGCTGGGCCTGGCGGGCATTGTCCGCGTTCTGCCGCACGGTGGCCGTCAGTTCTTCCATGGCCGAGGCGGTTTCTTCCAGCGAGCCGGCCTGTTGTTCCGTGCGCGCCGACAGGTCCAGGTTGCCCATTGCGATCTCACCCGACGCGGTGCTGATGGTGTCCGTGCCGGAGCGCACTTCGGACACGATGCGCACCAGGCTCCCGCTCATCTCCGCCATGGCGTTCATCAGCTGGCCCACCTCGTCGTTCGAGGTGGCGCTGATTTGTGCGCTGAGGTCGCCGCCGGCGATGGTGCGGGCCACGCCGATGGCGCTCTCGAGCGAAGAGGCGATGCGCCGCGCCAGCAGCAGGCCCATGCCGGCCACCAGCGCCGTCACGGCCAGGGCCAGGCCGAGCGAAATCCAGCGCGCGCTGGCCGCGGTGGCGGCGCCCTCGGCGGCTCCCCTGGTGGCCAGGCTTTCGTTGTAGCGGTGGTGGGCGGCGAGGGCATCGACCAGTTCCTTGATGACGGGCTGGCTCTGCATCAGAAAGTCGCGCGCCGCGTCGAGTTCTCCCGCCTTCGACAGTGCCAGTACCTTGTCGCGTACGGCGTCGTAGTGCTGCAGCACGGCGCGGTCCGCGGCCAGCAGTGCTTTATCTTGCTCATCGGAAAGGTTTTCTTTTTCATACTTGTCGAGCGCCTGGCCGACTGCCGCGCGCGCTTCCTTGATGCCCGCTTCCAGGGCGTCGCGCCTGGCGGCATCCTTGCTGGCCATGTGTTGCCAGACGGCCGTGCGCATCTGTGCGAACGGCACGAAAGCCTGGTTCAGGGTCAGCAGGCTGGGAACGGTGTTGACGGTGGCATAGCTGGCCGCCGTGTACACGCGATTCATCTGGTAGATGCCAAAGCCCGTCAGGGCGGCCAATCCCAGGACGACGGCAAGGATCAATAAGTACAGGCGTTTGGCAATAGTCATGATGGGGACCGCTCCAATGAAGTGAAATTCACGAAAAGTGCTTGTTTTCGATGTTTTTTCCATTCTACGATAAAAATATGTTTTATTCGAGAAATTTGTTGTTGATTTATTTTATTCAATGATTTTCATCAAAATCACACTGCTGTATCTGGCTTGACGGTCAGTTCGTGTATAAAAAGCCACACGGCACGCGGCGCGCGCTCTCGCGTGTGCCACGCTTTGCCGATTGGTGAAAAAATGAAATTGCATTGATCGCCGTCAATTCGGTGCGCTGGCGCGTGCCGCCGACTTACCCTTGCAAAGGAGCATCATGACTGCCTCTACCCGGCCTGGACCCTTGTTAGTCATTACCGCAGTCGTCTTTATCCTGCTTGGACTGGCGCTCGCTGGCGGCGGCGCCTGGCTCGTCAGCCTCGGCGGTTCCTGGTATTACGTGGTGGCCGGCATCGGCATGCTCGTCGCGGGCGCGCTCGTGGGGAAGGGGCGGCGCAGCGCCCAGCTTTTCCTCGCGCTGCTGCTGTTTGCCACCCTGATCTGGTCCGTCATCGAAGTAAAGTTCGACTGGTGGCAATTGCTGCCGCGCCTCGATATCTGGTTTGCCGCCGCCGTCTGGCTGCTGCTGCCGTTCGTCGACCGCCGTCTGGCGCCGGCCCTGATCCACGGCGCCAAACCGCGCGACGCGGGCAAGAGCGCCCTGACGGCGGCCGTGCTGCTGACGGCCGCCGTGGCTATCTTTTCCCTGTTCCAGGATTACTACACCTTGCACGGCGAAGTGCTGGCCGAGAACATGGCAGCCGCGCCGCAGGGCGACTACGCGCCCGGCGTGGCGCCCAACGACTGGGCCGCGTATGGCCGCTCCGGCTATGGCGACCGCTACGCGCCGGCCGCGCAGATCACGCCGGCCAACGCCGCGCAGCTGCAACAGGCGTGGGTCTACCACACGGGCGACTTCAAGGGGCCGAACGATCCGGGCGAGATCGCCAATGAAGTCACGCCCCTGAAAGTGAACGGCATGCTGTACCTGTGCACGCCGCATAACATCGTCATCGCGCTCGATCCGGACACGGGCAAGGAGCTGTGGCGCCACGATCCGAAGATCAACCGCGACGCGTCCAGCTACCAGCACATGATCTGCCGCGGCGTCGCCTACTGGGACGTCAACGCGGGCCGCGCCAAGGGCGACCCTGCGCCCGAGGCGGCCGGCATGGAGTGCCCGCGCCGCATCTTCGCCCCCACCATGGATGCGACCCTGATCGCCGTCAATGCCGATACGGGCGAAGCGTGCAAGAGCTTTGGCGAAAACGGGGTGATCGGCCTGTACCACGGCATGGGCATGAAGAAACGGGGCTTTCTGATGCCGACGTCGCCGCCGGCCGTGGCGCAGAACGTGGTGGTGATGGCCGCCAGCGTGACCGATAACTTTTCCACGGAAGAACCGTCAGGCGTGATCCGCGGCTACGATCCCGTCACCGGCAAGCTGATGTGGAACTGGGATGCCTCAAACCCGGACGACACGGCACCCATCGCCGATGGCAAGACCTATACGAACAACTCGCCCAATTCCTGGGGCGTCTCCAGCGTGGATGAAAAGCTGGGCATGGTGTACGTGCCGATGGGCAATGAAACGCCGGACACGTGGGGCGGCAAGCGCAACCCGAATGGTGAAAAGTACAACAGCGCCATCGTCGCGCTCGATCTTGCCACGGGGAAAGTGCGCTGGGTCTACCAGACCGTGCACCATGATATCTGGGACATGGATATCGGCGGCCAGCCCACCCTGGTCGACATCGACACGCCGAAAGGCAAAGTCCCATCGGTCGTCGCCACGACGAAACGGGGCGACATCTACGTGATCGACCGGCGCGACGGCAGCCTGGTCGTGCCGGCGCCGGAAAAACCCGTGCCGACCGCCAACGCGGCCCCCGGCGACCGCCTGTCGCCCACGCAGCCGTTCTCGGCACTCACTTTCTTGCCCGAGAAACACATCAGCGAAACGGATATGTGGGGCACGACGCCGTTCGACCAGCTGGCGTGCCGCATCATCTTCCGCCAGCACCGCTACGAGGGGCCGTTCACGCCGCAAACGGTGGCCGAAGGCAAGATCAAGGGCGCCATCATCTCGCCCGGTCCGCTCGGCATCTTCGAGTGGGGCGGGGCGGCCGTCGATCCCGTGCGCCAGTTGCTGCTGGTCAATCCCGACTACATGGGCTTTCTGGAGCGGCTGGTGCCGCGCGCGCAAGCCAATGCGCCGGGCGGCACGGGCACGGAAATGGGCTTGCAGCCGCAGACGGGCGTGCCGTTCGCCGTGGAAATCAAGCCCTTCCTGTCGCCGCTGGGCTTTCCATGCCAGGCGCCGCCGTGGGGCTATGTGGCCGCTGTCGACTTGCGCACCATGAAAAAAGTCTGGATGCACAAGAACGGCACGACCATGGACAGCGCCCCCGTGCCCATCGCCTTGCCGCTGGGCGTGCCCAGCCTGGGCGGCATGAGCACGACGGGCGGCGGCGTGGCATTTCTCAGCAGCACGCTCGATTACTACATCCGCGGCTACGACGTGCGCAATGGCAAAACCGTCTGGAAAGCCCGCCTGCCGGCCGGCGGCCAGGCCACGCCGATGAGTTATGTCTCCGACAAGACGGGCAAGCAATATGTCGTCGTCATGGCCGGCGGCCATGGCTCCCTGGGCACGAAGATGGGTGACAGCCTGGTGGCGTTCGCCTTGCCGGACGAGGCGGTGAAGGGGGCGGGGAAAGGGAAGTAAGAAGAAAAGTAAGTGAAGCGCATCCGCGGCATGGTCTGGCCATGCCGCGGATGCGCCGCCATAAGGGCCCCGACGCTATGGCAAGCGGCGATTCAAGATGATGAGTTCGGCATTATCCGCGGTATCGTCCGCCAGCGGGTAGAGCACGACCGCATAAGCACGCTCCGTGGTCTTGTTGATGCTGGAAATGATCAATTTGTCAGCGGGTATCGACAGAACCTCGTTGGTCAGCAGGTTCCGGTAGCCTTGCACGCCTTTGCTATAGAATATTTCCAGTAATTTATCATTTTGCGTGGTCAGCCAGCCGTTTCCAAACTCGGTATTGAAGCGCGTGACGAAAGTGTCGTCAGCGATGTCGACTGGCAGCCATGTATTGAACAGCGGGTCGGCAAAGTCCGCCAATTCGATGATCTCGCTTGCCCCGGACGCAGCTATTTTTTCGATAATGATTTTATCGTTTTCTTGCGCCAGCAGATAAGAATCCTTGTCGAAGGAGGCGCTTAATATCTGCAAAACCGGGATATCCTTCGCCTCCATCTCCCGCGAGCGCGTGACGTTGCCTTTTTCATCGATCTCCCGGTGCAGCAGGATGCTGCCGTCATTGGCCAGCAAGTGGATCGCCTTGTTGCAAATGGCAATGCGGTTATTTGCGGGCAAGGGGATCTTGCTATTGTGTTTCTTCTTCAGCTTCCCATTGATAAACTCGATGGCCAGGATTTTGTCCGGTTTCTTATCGTCAAAATCCACATCGTGAAATATCGAATGTGAGTCCGTCGTTCCAATGAAGTCTCCTGTACATGGACGGTTACCCTTTGGTAATTCCACATCTTCACGATGAAAGACGGGAATGCTGATTTCCAGTTCTTTATCAGAATGATAGGGAATGACGGAAACATAATTTTCCTGATCCGGACTCAGGAACAGTGTCGGCAAGATGCCGTCATCCTCGACGTAGTTTTCAATACTGCCATCCATCCCGACAGTCGTATATATCAGCTTGTAGGTGCCATTTTTTTCGTAGACGTAATTAGCCAGCAGCGTCTTTTCAGCAAAGGAGATGCTGTCTTTGGCTGATACGGCTGTTTCAGCAAGCAGTGTTGTCATTGTGCCCCAGTCGCCCTGCGTGACAGACGATGTATAGGGCGCTACTTTGTCGAGGTTTTTCATGCGTCTGATGCTCTCCGTATTTTATTGTGCCGCCAATCCCAGTTTCAAGCCCACCGGCTTGCCCGGTACGGCCTCCGTTTTTTCCGGCGCACCCGCGCTGACCCTGGCCGCCGGCGTGCCGTCCTGCTGCAGGGCCGCCAGGATGGCCGCGCTGCGCTGGGCGCCCAGCTTGCTCAAGGCGTCGGCAGGCAGGGCTTGCCTGGCTTCCAGCTGCTCGCGCAAGCCGTTATAGAAAGTGCCCGTGTCGGCCACTTGCGGTTCGCCCTCGATCAGCTTGCCCAGGCGCTGCAGGACGGGGATCTTGGCCGTTGCCGGAGCGGAGGCAACGGCGGATGCCGCCGCTGTGGCTGGTACGGCCGATTCCGCCGCCTTCTTCTGCTTGTCCAGCTCGGCCTTGCCGAAGCGTTCCGCGTACAGCTCGCGCAGGGCGCCCCGTATCTTGCGTTCGCCTAGGTTCAGCGGTCCCGGTTCTTCGCCCGCTTCCAGTTTGATGCCGGCCTTGGCGGCGACGGCGCGGCGCACGGCCTGGGCGCGCAGGGCGGCCCCGTCCGTGTCGCTGTACTGGCCCGGCACGGCCAGCTTCAGCTGTTCGCGCTTGGCGAGGATCTGCGCCACCTGCTTGAGCTTTTCCCGTTCGGGCGGCAGCAGCACGGCGCTGCCCGCATCGAAATCGATGGCTTCCAGCTTGTCGGCGCTGATGCCCAGCAAGTTGCCCAGCGCGCGGAACGGCGCCGTGACGATCTTGGTCAGCACATTGCCCACGGCTTTCCAGATCAGCGCGCCGTAGCTGAATTGCGGGTCGTTCATGTCGCCCGACACGGGCAAGCCCA
This sequence comes from Janthinobacterium sp. GW460-12-1-14-LB5, assembly GCF_059423585.1. NCBI lineage: Bacteria > Pseudomonadati > Pseudomonadota > Betaproteobacteria > Burkholderiales > Oxalobacteraceae > Janthinobacterium > Janthinobacterium sp. GW460-12-1-14-LB5. The sequence continues at coordinate 181,427 of NZ_JBWKYD010000002.1, forward strand.
GGTCGATGCGCCCGTCGCTGTCCTTGAGGATGGCCAGCGCCAGTTCCAAAGGCAGCTTCAAGGCGTCCGGGCTGTCGATGCGCTCGCCCAGGGTCAGCTTGTCGAGCACGATCTGGTTGGTGCCGTCGAGCTGGCGGTTGCGCACCTTGTATTGCAAGTCCAGCGAAATCTTGCCTTCGGCCACCTTGTATCCGGCGAACTTCATCGTGTACGGCGAGGCGGAGACCATGTCGACGTTCTTGAAGACGACGTTCAAGTCCGTGTTGTCGGTCGGGGCGAAGGGATTTAATTGTCCGCGCACGCGGGCCAGGCCGAATTCGTCGATGCGGCCATCGAGTTCGATCTGGCTGCGCGCATCGCGTTTCGTCGACAGGCCCGTGACGACGCCGTTCAATTCATAGATTTTCGCCGCAAACTGGGGCCGCAGGCTGAGGTCGGCAAAGTCCAGCTTGGCATTCTGCAGGCGCACGCGGCGTACGCGCACGGGGAAGGCGGCGTCGGCCGCCTGCGCAGTGGCGGTCGCAGGAGCCGGGGAGGGCGCCGTGGCAGGCTCGGGCGGTTTCACCAGCAGGCGCTGCGCGTTCAGGCTGCGGTCGTTTTCGATGATCAGCTGGGCGTTCGGTTCGACCACGCGCAGCTCGGGGATGTCGACAAAATCGGGGCCCACGCTGGCCGTCAGCTTGTCGGCGCGCACGCTTTTCCATGAGGCAAAACGCTTGCCATCCGTTTCATTGAGCACGAGGCCGGCGATATCCACGCCGCCCTCATAGCGCACTTTGGGCGCTTTCGGCGCGCCGCCGCCCGTCGTCAGGCGGCCGCTGCCGGAGAGGGTGCCGCCCGCCAGCTTGAGCTTTACATGCTGCGCCAGCAAGGGTTGCACGGGCGCCAGGGTCAGCTGTTTCAAATTCAGCTGCGCATCGACGGCGCCCGTGCCCGGCACGAACTTGCCGTTGGCCGTCAACACTCCGCCTTCGCGCAGGCCCACGCCCAGCTCGAACGGCAGCGCCTGCTTCATATCGTTGCTGACCTTGTGCAGCGACAGGCGCGCGTCCTGCAGCGTGCCCTTGATGCCCGTGCCCGCATCGTCGAAACGGGCGCCGAACTTGCTCAGTTCTACCTTGTCTACCTGGGTGGACCACGGCGCGGAAGCGGTTTCCTTGCCTGCGTCGGCCTTGCTGGAGGCAAACACGGGCAGCTTTTGCGCAATCGCAAACTCTCCCTGGCGGTTGCGCGCCAGGTCGATCTGCGCGCCGCTGGCCGTCACGGCGCCCACGTGCACGGTATGCGCGGCCAGGTCGATCTTGCCTTCCGTAAAGCCCAGCTGGGCCAGCTTGAACGGCGTTTGCGTGCCGCGTTGCATGGCCAGATCGGCCAGGCTGAAATTCGCGCCGTCGATCACGGTAGCCATGCCCGCTGGCCCTTGCTGCAAGCCCAGCTGAAGCTGCAGTTGCAACTGTCTGGCGCTCAGTTGCAGGGCGGGCGAGACGGTTTCATCGATGGCGGACACGTCCACATTGGCCAGCGCCAGCTGTTTTAAATCCACCTTCCACTTGCCAGGTTTGGCTGGCGCGGCGGCGGCCGATGCTGCGGGGGCGGGATTGCCCGGCAGCATCAGGTTCGCCACGTCGATCTCGCCCTTGCTGTTGCGCCGCACGGCCACCTTGCCGCCGTACAGATTGATTTTATCCACCGTGACGTTCTGGCGCGCCAGATCCACGTTCACGCCGGCGATGCCCAGGGTGTCCAGCGATGTAAATGGCGCGCCCTTGCCATCTTGCACCAGCGCCAGGTCGCGCAAGGCCAGGCCCGCGCCCTTGACGGTCGCTTGCAGCGTGCCGTCGGCATAGGAAAAGGCGTAGGGAAGGCGCGCCGACAGCTTGCCGCTGGCCACCGTCGCGCGCGTGTACGCCTTCAAATACGCGGCCAGGCCGGGCAGGGCAGCGTCGTTCAGTATCAGTTCGCCTTCGCCGCGAATCGGGCTGAGGGAGGCCGTGCCGCGCCAGTGCAGCTTGCCGCCGCGCGCCGCATCGGCGCTGAGGCTGTAGCTGCCGTTGGCGTCGGGCAGGGTCGAGATATTGTCGAGCGTAAAGTTGATCGGCGTGAAGTTATCCGCATAGCCCGCCTTCTGGTCTTGCCAGTCCACTTTACCTTGTTCCAGCGCAAAGTGGCCGATGACGAGGCGCGGCATGCCGCCGTCGCTCTTTTCTGGATGATTGCGTTGCCAGGTGGCCAGCACTTCGGCCAGGTTGAACTTGCCATCCGGCGTGATGGTCAGCTGCGCCTGCGGCGCCGTGATGCGGATTTCCGCCAGGCTCCAGGCGCGGCGCACGATGGATTTCCATTCCAGCTGCACGGCCAGGGCGCCGATGGACAGCAGCGGCGCACCGCTCTGGCCATCCGCGCTGGCCGCCTCCTTGAAAGCGATCTGGTCCGCTTCCAGGCGCAGGGTAAACGGATTGAAGCGTACGGAGCTTATGCTGGCCTGGCGCGCCAGTTCTTTTTCTGCAAATTTGGGCAACTGATTCTTGATGACGTAGGGCACCAGCCAGAAGCCGGCCGCGCTGTAGGCGGCGAGGGCGCAGCCGGTGCCAAGGGCCCAGCGCTGCCAGCGTTTCCAGCGAAATGTTTTCGTCTGCACGCTTTTGTTGTCGATTGTGTTCACGAACTTACCTTTTGATCTTGTTGGGCGGCGCATCTTGGGCGCCGTGACTGTCAGTATGCCTCTTTGCGGCCTCGTCTGCAAAATTCAAACGTGTTCAAGTGACAACAGGCGCCACGGTGGCCTTGTTTCTTCTGTAAAACTCACACAAACTCACACAAACTCACTCTTACTTGATAATGATTCTCATTATCGGTATCATGCCCGCTAACCGTAAGTTTCCATTCGTACATATTTTCTCATTGAAAGCCCGATGTCATGCCTGTCGTTTCTCCCCGTACCCGCTTACTTCCAGTCGCCGCCGCCCTGTCGCTGGCCTTTGCTTCCCATGCGGCCCATGCCGCCAGCGGCCAGGATGACTTGACGGCTGGCGATGAGAAAGTCATGCAAGCCGTGCAAGTGACGGGTGCCCGCGCGCAAGGCCTGGTGCCCGTGACCACGGAAGCGGGCAGCTTTCGCGGCGCCAGCATCATGGACGTGCCCTCGACTGTCAACGTGATCACGCGCGCATTGCTGGAACAGCAAGCCGTGTCCGGCCTGTACGACGCCGTGCGCAATACGGCAGGCGTGACGCGCCAGCAAAACGGCGGCGAAACGTGGGATCAGCTGGTCATCCGCGGCATCGCCGTGGAAAACCGCACGAATTACCGCCTCAACGGCTCCATGCCCATCATGAACTTCTCGCAAGTGCCCATGGAAAACAAGGAGCGGGTGGAAGTGCTGAAGGGGGCTTCGGCCCTGTACTACGGTTTTACGTCGCCGGCCGGCGTCGTCAACTTCGTCACCAAGCGGGCTGGCAGCCAGCCCGTCACCAGCATGGGCCTGGTCCTTGACGACCGCGGCAGCGCCGTGGCGAATGTCGACGTGGGCCGCCGCTTTGGCGCGCAGCAGGAATTCGGCGTGCGCATCAACGCCGCCGGCGGCACCCTGGGTTCCTACCTCGATCATGTCGGCAATGGCAACCGCAGCTTTCTCTCCACCGCGCTGGACTGGCGCGTGACAAATAAACTGCTGCTGAAGGCCGACCTGGAATACGACCGCCGCAAGGTGACGGAACAGGCGGGCGTGGCCTTGCCGGCCGCCGTGAAAGGCGTGATCAGCCTGCCGCGCGCCGTCGACCCGCGCCAGCTGATCGGCCCGGACTGGTCGAATTTCGAGGCGCAGACGAAAAACGCGCAATTGCGCGCCGACTACGCCATCACGGACGGCTGGGCCCTGACGGTGGAGGCGGGCCACTCGGAAACGGCGCGCGACCGCCGCCTGGCCATCTTTCGCCTGAACAACGCGGCCGCGCTGGCCACGGGCGCGGGCCGCATCACGGGGAATATCCAGCACAGCGTGACGGCGTCGGATTTGCTGCGCGCGGAACTGGCCGGCAATTTCAATACGGGTTTGATTGCCCACGAACTGACCCTGGGCGCCTCGCGCACGGACAAATCCCAGGATCCTATCTACCAGAGCAACTATACGATCGCGGCGCAAAACCTGTACCAGCCCGTGCCCGTGACGAATGTCGTGTTCGGTCCCAAGCCAACGGCGCCCACGACGGCCGCGCTGGAGACGCGCGACACGGGCTTGTACGCGCTCGACCGCATGGTCTTCAGCCCGCAATGGCAAAGCGTCATCGGCATGCGCCGCAGCAGTTATCAAAGCGACCAGGGCGCCAGCCACTACGACGTCAGCAAGACGACGCCGATGGCCTCGCTGATCTACAAGGCCACGCCAGAACTGTCGTTCTACGCCTCGACGGCGCGGGGGCTGGAAGAGGGAGAAACTGGCCCGACGGGCACCGTCAACCAGGGCGTCAAGATGGCGCCCGGTGTCAGCAAACAAAAGGAACTCGGTGCGCGCTGGCTGACGCCGGGCGGCACCTTGCTGTCGGCCGCGCTGTTCGACATCACGCGCCCCGGCTACTACACGAATGCCAGCAATATATTTACGTCGGATGGCGAACAGCGCTATCGCGGCCTGGAAATCTCGACGCAAGGCAAACTGACGCGCCAGCTGTCGTGGCAAACGTCGGCCCAGCTGCTCGACCCCAGGTTCGCCAACATCAACGCCGACTACAACGGCAAGGCGCCGGAAAACGCGTCGAAACGCACGGCCAGCGCCTTCCTCGCCTACGCCTTCGACGCCGTGCCTGGCCTGTCCGTCAACGGCGGCGCGTATTATTACAGCGCGCGTCCCGTCAACGACCTGAACCAGGCCTTCCTCGGCGGCGTGAGCCTGTTCAGCGCGGGCGCCCGCTATGCGAGCCGCGTGCTGGACAAGGCCGTCGTGTGGCAGCTGAACGTGGAAAATCTTGCCGACAAGCGCTACTGGGCCGGCGCCGGCACGCGTCTGGCGTCCGGTGCGCCGCGCGCCATTAAGCTGTCGATGAAGGTGGATTTGTAAGAACGCCTATCAAAACCTACTGCGCGTCGTGATCTGCGGCCTGCGATGCTCACTGTGCTCAAGCACAGTTCCGCTTCTCAGCCACAGCTCCCTTCCGCTCGCTACGGTTTTGTTAGGCGTTGTAAGCAAGGCTTGACCTGCTCCCTGTGCGCAGGGGCCTTGCCCTGATACAATGTTGCCATGTTCATCAGCAAAAGCAAGGCCAGCATCGTCCTGTGGATCGCGTGTATCGCCATCTTCCTGGCCACGCTCGCCCCTACGGTGTCGCGCGCGCTGACGGTCGCCAGCGGCCTGGCCGTGCCCAGCCTGGAAATCTGCTCGGTGGCGGGCGGCATGAATATGTTGCCCGCAACATTGTCCACTGACGCGCCTGATACTTCCAAGGGCAGCATGCGCATGGGCGACTGCCCGTGCTGCAGCATGCATGCCGACACCTTGTCGATACCGCCCACCTTGCTCGTGCTCGCGTCAGGCGAGCTCATCACGGGCTTGCTGCCCGAACTGTTCTACCAATCCGCCACACCGCTGTTCGCCTGGACGCCTGTCCAGCCCCGTGGCCCGCCCGCCGCTTTCTGACCTGTCCCTTATCCTGAACTGCCTTGCGCCGCGCGGCAATGTGCTGTGCTGCGCTTGCGGCCGTTCGTCTGACCCATACAGAATCTGAAAGCAGCACCATGAAACATTTACCGTTCTTGATTTCCCTCGCCATCGCCATGCCCGCCGTGGCGCAAACGCGCAATGAAGCAGGCACCACCGTCTTGCCCGAGATGAAAGTCATCGTCACGGCCATAGGCGACGGCTACCGTCCCGCCGCCGACACGGCGCTGATGCTCAGCAGCACGCCCGGCTACAGCGTGGCGGCAGGCGGCGGCGTGTCCGGCTTGCCAGTCATCAATGGCTTTGCCGATGACCGCCTCAAGATTCGCATCGATGGCATGGAACTGACGTCCGCCTGTGCCAATCATATGAATGCGCCGCTGTCCTACATTGATCCGCAACAAGTGCAGCGCATCCGCCTGATCGCCGGCGTGACGCAAGTCAGCGCGGGCGGCGACAGCATCGGCGGCACCATCGAGGTGCAATCGAACGCGCCCGTGTTTGCACAGCCCGGCGCGGGGCTGCTCACGCAAGGCAGCTTCGCCGTGTCGGGGCGCAGCGTCAACAACAGCGTGGCGACCAGCGTGAACGCCTCGGCCGCCAGCGACACGCTGAGCATCGGCTACAGCGGCGCCACCACGCGCGGTCACAGCTATGAAGATGGCCACGGCAATAAAGTGCTGGCCAGCATGTATGAAAGCGTCAACCAGGCCATCGTGCTGGCGGCGAAGGGCGATGGTCAGCAGCTGACCCTGCGCGCCGGCGTGCAGCACATTCCGTACCAGGGTTTCCCGAACCAGTATATGGACATGACGGACAACCATGGCCAGTTTGCCAACCTGGCCTACCAGGGCACGTTTGCCTGGGGCGTGTTCGATGCGCGCGCCTACTGGCAGCAGACGGACCATGAGATGGGCTTTTTCTCGCCCGAGCGCAAGGGTTCGATGCCGATGATTACGCATGGACGCAACACCGGTTATGCCTTGATGGCCAGCCTGCCGACGGCGGCGGGCGAGTTGCGCCTGGGCCAGGAGTGGCACGGCTTCCGCCTCGACGACTACTGGCCAGCCGTGCCCGGTTCCATGATGATGGGGCCGCGCACCTACCTGAACATCAATGACGGCAAGCGCGACCGCACCGTGCTGTTCGGCGAACTGGAAACGCGCCACGCTGCGCGCTGGACGAGCGTGCTGGGCGTGCGCGGCGAATCCGTGCGCATGGATGCGGGCGACGTGCAATCGTACGGCACCAACATGATGAACATGCCGGATCTGATGGCTGCCAAAGCCTTCAATGCGCGCAGCCGCGGCCAGCGCGACACGAATATCGATGCCACGGCGCAAGCCACCTTCACGCCGGACCTTGCCAGCAGCTATGAATTCGCGCTGGCGCGCAAGGTGCGCTCGCCCAACCTGTACGAGCGCTACTCGTGGGGCCGCGGCTCGATGGCCATGACCATGACCAACTGGTTTGGCGACGGCAACGGCTATGTGGGCAGTATCGACCTGAAACCCGAGACGGCGTACACGGCGGCGTTCACGGCCGACTGGCATGGCGGCGGCGAGGAGGGCTGGTTCCTGCGCGTTAATCCCTATTACAGCAAGGTCGACAATTACATCGACGTCGACGTGCTGGCGTCTTTCCACCCGTACATGAAAATGGGCGCGAACGGCAATTTGCTGCGCTTTGCCAACCACGACGCCAAATTGTACGGCGCGAATGTGACCTGGCAGTTGCCGCTGGCCAGCAGCGCGCGCTGGGGCCGCTTCATGGCGACGGGCAACGCCGCTTACACGCGGGGCAAGCGCAGCGATGGCGGCGATTTGTACCGCATGATGCCGTTCAACGCCTTGCTGGCCGTCGAGCACAAGCTGGGCGCCTGGAGCAGCCGCATCGAAACAAAGATCGTGGCCCGCAAGGATAAGGTCGATGCCCGGCGCTTCGAACCGGAAACGGGCGGCTATGCGCTCGTCAACCTGCGCAGCAGCGTGGCATTGAACAAGATGGCCAGCCTGAGCGCCGGTGTCAGCAACCTGTTCAACCGCGCGTATGCGGACCCGCTGGGCGGCGTGTACTTGTCCGGCTTGAAGGCGAACGGCGGCGCGCTGCAAGCGTTGCCGGCCGAGGGCAGGTCGATTGATCTGGGGCTGCAGCTGAAGTTCTAACAGCTACGGCGCCTTCCAGATGCCGATGCGGGCTATGGAAGGCGCCTGCCGAACTTGCCGTGTCGGCGAAAGCCAGGTGCTCGTGACAATGTGCGCATGTTTCTTCTTGGTAATTTGTTATGCTGCATGGTGTCCTGTTTCTGGCGTCCCGTTTTCGGCGTTTGCCGCACAGGTGCGATAGCGAGGCTTGTTGCTATCGGTGGACAGCGTGCTGGCTGATAAAAAGGGTGTACATGATCGCATTTAAAGATTTCCGTTCTACTACGTCGGGCAGTCCTCTGTCCGACGGCATCGACAGAGCGCTGGTATTGGCCAATGAATGGCTGGCAAAAACGGGTGTACGTCCTGTTAACATTGAAACGCTCACGGAAACCAGGGGCGCGGTGTCGATATCCCAGGTTGAGCGCGGTCTGCGCGTGTGGTACGAAGTGGGTTCCGTACCGCCAGCAGCGTAAGGGGATGGATATTTTCCCCCGCAAACTGCTTGGCGAAGATGCCGCCGCCATCGTGCTGTCCCTAACCGTTGTCGCGTATGTGGCATCCTTGTTTTTAACGGCAATCGTGGACTCCCACGAAGTCTTGCTCGGTGGGGGCGTATTATTGCTCGGATGGTTAGGGCCGTTGGCCGGCAGTTTTGCCTGGTTTGCCAATCCGCCGCTTATTTTTGCCATGTACTTTTCGAAAGAGAAGCCCAGTGCCGCCATGGTGGCCGCCTTTTTTGGCTTTGCGCTGGCACTGACAACCTTCGGCCTTAAAATAATTCCTAGTGATAATGGTTCCTACACGGTGCTGGGCTTCGGTGCCGGATGCTATCTTTGGCTGGCCTGTTTTCCAGCCGTGTTCTTCGCATCGTTCTTGAGCAGCAGAAAATCCAGGGCGCTTGCTTCTGGCGAATAGTTCTGTTGCAGCAAGACAGGTGATCTCCCGTCACCCATTGCCTGATCAAGCATCCTTTGCCAGCGGCGCCAGGATGCGGTCTAATCATGGTTTGTTCCTACACGAGCTTGCCATGCTGCCCACTCCCGCCATCGCCGCGCTGCGCGAAAAATTTCCCCTGATTACAGAATTGATGGCCTTGCAGCCCTTGAGCTGGTTCAATCCCGCCATCGCGCCTGCGGCCGAGGCCTTGAACGACGTGGGCTTGACGGCGTCCGACGTGGCCGACGCCAGCGCGCGCCTGGCGCGTTTTGCGCCGTATCTGGCGAAGGCGTTTCCGGAAACGCAGGCCAGCGGCGGCGTCATCGAGTCGCCCGTGGTGCCGTTGCCCGCCATGCAGGCGGCGCTGGGTTTGGCGTCAGGCATGACGAACGGTCAGCTATGGCTCAAGCAAGACAGCCATTTGCCCATTTCCGGCTCGATCAAGGCGCGCGGCGGCATCTATGAAGTGCTGAAACACGCGGAAACGCTGGCGCTCGATGCCGGTTTGCTGAAGGAGGGCGACGATTACAGCCTGCTGGCCAGCGACGCCGTGCGCGCCTTCTTTGGCCAGTATGCGGTCGCCGTCGGCTCCACGGGCAATCTGGGATTGTCGATCGGCATCATGAGCGCGCGCCTGGGCTTTCGCGCCACCGTGCACATGTCGGCCGACGCGCGGCAGTGGAAAAAGGATAAATTGCGCAGCCATGGCGTCACGGTCGTCGAATACGCGACCGACTACAGCGTGGCCGTGGAAGCGGGGCGCAAGCAGGCGGAGGGCGACCCCACCTGCCACTTCGTCGACGATGAAAACTCGCACGATCTGTTCCTCGGCTACGCGGTGGCGGGCCAGCGCCTGCAAGCCCAGTTCGCCGCTGCCGGCGTCGCGGTCGATGCGCAGCATCCGCTGTTCGTCTACCTGCCGTGCGGCGTGGGTGGCGGCCCCGGCGGCGTGGCGTTTGGCTTGAAGCTGGCGTTTGGCGATGCCGTTCACTGCGTGTTCGTCGAGCCGACCCATTCGCCGTGCATGTTGCTGGGCGTGCACACAGGCTTGCACGAGGGAATCAGCGTGCAGGAAATCGGCATCGACAACCTGACGGCCGCCGATGGCTTGGCCGTGGGACGCCCGTCCGGCTTCGTGGGCCGGGCCATGCAGCGGCTGATCGACGGCTACGCCACCGTCACGGATGAAGAACTGTACCGCTTGCTGGCGACGCTTGAGCAAACGCAAGGCTTGCGCCTGGAACCGTCGGCCGTGGCCGGTTTCGCCGGCATTCCTGCCGTGCTGGCCGCGCCGCAATACCAGGCAACGCTGCCACAGGCCACGCACCTGGTGTGGGGCACGGGCGGCAGCATGGTGCCGGCGCAGGAAATGGCGGCCTACGTGGCCCGTGGCCGCGCGCAGCTGGCGGCCGGAGCCGCGTGATGCCGGCCGGCGCGCCGCGCATGTCCACGCTGACGGCCAGCCAGTTCGCCAACCTGCACACCTTTCTCGTGGCGGCGCGCCATGCCAGTTTCGCGCTGGCCGCGCAGGAACTGGCGCTCACGCCCAGCGCCGTCAGCCACCGCATCGCGCGGCTGGAAAGCAGCCTGGGCTTGCGGCTGTTCCAGCGCCTGACGCGGCAAGTCAAGCTGACGGCCGATGGCGAACGCATCTTCGCCGCCCTGCAAATCGGCTGGGACGGCTTGCAGGCGGCGCTGGCCGGCGGCGATGCGCTGGCGGGCAGCATCACCGTGCATGCGCGCCCGTCCATCGCCCAGTGCTGGCTGGTGCCGCGCCTGGCAGGGTTCGCCGCGCAGTTTCCGGACGTGTCGCTTGATTTGCGCGTGGGCAATGAAAGCGTGGACTTTCGCGCCGGTCAGGTCGACCTTGCCTTGCACTATGGCGACGGCCACTTTCCCGGCCTGGCCTCGCGCAAGCTGATGGATGAATGGCTGGCGCCCGTGTGCAGTCCGCAATATGCGCGTGAACATGGCCTGTTTGACGCGCCGCAACACCTGGCCGGCGCAACTGTGCTGCACGATACCCTGGCCTGGCCCGCCTGCGCGCCCGACGCCGAGTGGCGGCTGTGGCTGGACGGGCAGGCGCCCGAGGTGACCTTGCCCGCGCGCAGCCTGCGTTTCGACCGCGCCGACCTGAGCGCGCAGGCGGCCATCCACCACGCGGGCGTGGCCATGGGCCGGCGCCAGCTGGTGCAGCCGTGGCTCACCAGCGGCCAGCTGGTGCTGCCGTTCGGCGCTTTCGGCTTGCCCAGTCCGCAGGCGTATTACCTTGTGCATGCCGCGCGGCCGCTGCCGGCCAGGGTACAGGCCTTGTTCGACTGGCTGCTGGGGCAGGCAATTTGATACACTGCGCCCCTCATTGAAACGCGCACGAAAGAATGCCCATGCAGCCATCCCCATCGACCTCGACCGCGCCGCCGCAATTGCGCGAGTTACGCAGCACCGCGCTGGCCTGCCTGCTGGAACCGGACCCGGCCACCAAGGTGGCGATGGTGGCGGCCATGGCCGAGGCGCAACTTTCTCTCGATGCGCAGGCGCCGCTGGCGCCCACCGGCGCCGTGCCGGGACGTCCCGAGCGTCCGGAACTGGTGCCGCCGCGCCTCGTGGGGCGGCGTTCGATGATCACGCCGGAAGGGCGCGCCATGCTGGTGCACGCGCTCGCGCACATCGAATTCAATGCGATGAACCTGGCGCTCGACGCCCTGTGGCGTTTCCCGGACTTGCCCTTTGAATACTACACGGACTGGCTGCGCGTGGCGAAAGAGGAAGCGACGCACTTCGCCATGCTGCAGGCGCACCTGCAGGTGCTGGGCCACGCGTATGGCGACTTTCCCGGCCACGACAGCCTGTGGGAAATGGTCGACAAGACGCGCGGCGACGTGCTGGCGCGCATGGCGCTGGTGCCGCGCACCCTGGAAGCGCGGGGCCTCGATGCGATTCCGCCCCTGCGCGCCAAGCTGGCGCAGGCGGGAGACATGGCCGCCGCCGCCATCCTCGACATCATCCTGCGCGATGAAGTGGGGCACGTCGAGATCGGCAACCGCTGGTATGGCTATCTGTGCGATCAACGGGGCCTGGAATTGCGCGCCACCTATGCCGAGCTGGCGCTGCGCTACGAAGCGCCCACCCTGCGCGGCCCGTTCAACCTGGAAGCGCGGCGCCGGGCCGGCTTTTCGGAGCTGGAATTGTCCGACTTGCCGGCCTGAGCCGCTGCATGCCCGCCGCCGGGACGCTCAGGGATGGGCCGTCAGGCTCAGGTGCCAGTGGCTCAGGTGGGCGGGATCGATGCTCACCTTGGCGGGTTTGGCCCAGGCCGGCACGCCGGGTATCCTGGCGTTGGGCGGGTTGGCAAAGCGGCCGTCGACGAGGGCCAGCTTGACGAAGCTGTGGCCGACGTAGATGACGCGCGTGGCGCCCTGTGCCGCTTCCAGCGTCAGCATGGCCCGGTTGGCCGCGATCCACGCCACCAGCAATGCCAGTCGCGGTTTTTTCGGCAGGCCGGCCGCCACTTCGGCCTGCGCGTCGTTGATCAGCTTGCGGATGCTGGCGCCGTTGCCGGCGCCGCCCAGCGTATCCGTGTAGCCGCCCGCGCCGTCCGCGTAGCGCATGTCGATCTGCTGGCCATCGCTGTGGCCGCTATGTCCGAGGATGGAGCGGCCCGCCGCCGTTTGCGTCACATGCTGGCCGCTGATGTCGTCGAAGCGGTAGGGCTTGTTCAACAGCCAGGCGATCGTCAGGCGCGTGGCCCACGAGTCGCCGCCCGCATCGCGGGCGCCGTAGCGCCGCGCCGCCAGCGCCGGCTCGTTGTTGGCCAGGTACAAGGGGATGAAGGCCGTGTCGCCCTTGAAATCCACCTGGCCCCCTTCGGCCGGATCGGACGTCGCTTCGCTGCCGTCGATCTGCCCCTTGAGGCGGATGGTGACGACGGCCTTCTTGTCGATCTTGTTGCCGGCAAAGGTGGGCAGCACCAGGCCCTCAAACTTGACCTTGCCGGGATTCTTGGTGTTTGCCTGGGCCAACAGGTTGTCGGCGCTGAACGACGGGTTGCCGCCGCCGGCGGATATGCCGATGTTGACTTCCGTAATGGTGGCCGCCGCCGGCGTGTACTGCAGTTCCAGCGGTACCGTGTGGGTCGGCGTGGTGGCGCCTTGCGACACGGAAACATAGGGGCCCGGCAAGTTGCCCGCTACCTTGATCGGTTGCAAGATGGGATGGCCATCCTTGTTGGGTGACAGAAATTGCGCCTTGCTGACTTTCAAACCCTTGCACGCCAGGCTCAGCTCTACCTGGGTGACGGTCGGCAGCAGGCTGTCGCCGATATTCGTGGCGCTGACGGCGCCGCCGAGGGCCAGGGCGCCATTCACGGTTTGCTTGCTGACATCGATACAATCGGTCTTGACGATGGTTCCCTGCGTGAAGTGCGACTGGTTCACGGCGCCGGCGGCTGCCAGGTTGGCGCCGGGCAAACCGAGCACGGCATATGACCAGGTGTCGTTGAAACGGCTTTGCTGCGTCGTGTACGCCGGATATTCGGCGGTGCTGACGGTGATCTTCACGCCCACGTATTTCGTGCCTTGCGGCACCGTGTAGGCGATGGGGACGCTGATGGTCTGGCCTTGCGCGGCCGCCGCGGCCGTAAAGGTCTGGCTGCCCTCGCCATTGAGCGGCGTGGCAGCGGGCGGCGGGACCGCATCTTCCTGCGCGCTGCGCGCGGGCGGCGCGCTGCCGTCCTGGGTGACGGTGCCGGCGACAAAGGCGCCGCCGGCAGCTGGCTTGGCCGCCGACGCCGCATAGGGATAGACGATGCCGACGTTGACCGTCGTGCTGTTCGGAAAGACGGCAGCGCTGATGCTGACCGCATTCGGATGTTCGAGGTCGTTCAGGGTCAGCTGGTAGGTGTCCGGGATGACGCCGTCGAAGCGGAAGGCGCCCTTGGCGTCGATCACGGCCACGCGGCGCTGGTGGAGGTTATAGCCGGCCAGCAAGATCTTCTTGCCGGCCAGGCCCGTGGCATTGCTGCCCGTCGGCGTGCGCATCTGCCCCAGCAGCACGGTGCTCGATTTGATGACGGTCAAGGCATACGAGACGGCAAATTCGCCGTCCTGCGAAACGAAGTTGAGCTGCATGTCGAGCGCGCCGGAGGGCAGGGTTGCCAGCAACTGCTGCATGGCCGTGGCGCTGATGGTGAAGCTGCCCGTATCGGGATGGAACACCCAGAACGGCTTCAAGGCGACGGCCGTGCCGCCGGGCGCCGCCAGGAAGCCGTCGCTGTCGTTCTGCAGGGCCAGCGCCGGTGCGCCGCTCAGGCGCAATGTCAGGCCGCCGGCCTGCAGCGTATTGTTCGGCCCCAGTCCCGTGATGGCCAGCTTGGGCGGCGTTGCCGGCAGGCTGCCATCGTCGAGCGGTTCGACATAGGTTTCCACCGCCGTCGGCACTTCCGTCTGGATCAGCACATCGAAGATGGCGACCGTAGCACCCTTGCTGATGAAAAATTGCGCATGCTGGTCGCTGCCCGTATCGCCGGGCGTGGAAAAGCGCAGGCTGCCATCCTTGAGCAGCACGTCGGTGATGGCGCCGGCGGCCTTGACGCTGTCGGCGCCATCCGGAAAGCCCAGGGCGTCCAGCGGCAGCACCACCACCTGCGCAGGCCGCACGGGGGCGAGCGCCACGCTGTCGCCGGCCGTGACGTTCCACACGAGGCCGCCCATTTCGAACGGACGCGTGCGGTCGATGCGCAGCACGATGACGTCGGTGGCGGTGACCGTCGCTCCTGCCGCGATGCTGCCGGCCAGGACATCGCCGTCGACGATGGTGGCGTCGTCCGGCGTACTGGCGAGGACGGCATGCACATTGTTTGCCGTGTCGCTGCCGTTGTTGCGGATGCTGACGCGAAACGTGTATTCGTAAATCCTGCGGTTGACGCGCCGCTCCGCCGTCTTGCGCAGCGACGTGACGTCAAAGGGACCGGCGGCTACGCCGGCATCCGTGCCATCCATGGCCGCTGGCGCCGCATCCTTGCCGGCGTCCTCTGGCGTGGCTGCCGCCTCTCCGTCCGCTGCCGCCAGCATGACTTTCGGCGTGGGCGGCTGCGTCGGGTCGTTCGAGCCGCCGCAGGCGCACAGGCCCGCAGCCAGCAATGGGACCAGCGCGGCGGCGGCCAGTTGCCGGCGCCGCAGGCACAGCATGGCCAGCACGCCGGCCAGCAGCAGCCATGGCGTGGCGGGCAGGGGCACGGCGGCCGCCTGCGTGAAGCCCGCGTCGAGCTCGGTGAAAGAGACGGGGTCGAGAATGGAAAACGGCTGGGCGCCGGGGCTGCCCGCGCCCAGGTAATCGAAGGTGACGGAAAAGCCCGTGGCCGTGGCGCCGGGGGCAATGCCGCCCAGCAAGGCCAGCGCATCGAAGTAGCCGCTGGCGGGAATGGCGGGATCGGGCTGCACCAGCAGCACATCCCAGCCGGGCGCCATGGAGACGTTCTGCAGGTTGGCGTACGTGCCCTCGCTGAAGAACAAGGTGAATTCGGCGATGGGCACGGCCAAGGTGGTATTGCTGACCGTGTAGTCGTAGCGCCACTGCGTGCCGCCCAGCGACGTCGCCGTGTAGCCGATGCTGGTGGCGCGTGCGGCCGGCAACATGCATAGCATGATGCATAAGAGCAGCGCTTGTTTGAGGTATCTCATGTGCACTCCCTGGTATGGTGATTTTGCATGGCGCATGCGGATCACGAAGCAGGAAGCGTTCCCGTCAGGTTTTTCCTTTTTAAACAAGGGCTTGCCGCACAGGCTGGCGGCGGGTGTCAAATCTGCCGACACTGCTTCTTATGGATGAGCCTGTCAGCGCTGTCCTACCCGTCTTGTCGAAAGCGTCTGATTGTATGCCTTGCGGAAACACGCGATGATCGTGTTCATGCTGCAACAGTCAACCAATCCGATGGAGTATGCGATGCACAAGCCTGACCAGTCTTTTCACGTGAACAAGCCATTCCTGCTGATCTGCCTGTTCACGTGCTCGACCCTGGCGGCCAGCCTGATGCCCGCAGGCGACGCTGTCGAAGCGGACACGGGTCCGGCGCCGATGGCGCGCGAGGCTGGCCATGCGACACTGCCGGTATGCAGTACCGACGCGCTCAAGTTGTCCGCCCATTGCCAGCCTGGCCGCCAGGCTTGATGCCAGCCTGCAGCCGCTGCTGCGCCCGCGCGCGGCGCGGCCCGTTGCCTGCAGATGGCCGTTGGCGTGCGGAACCTGCCGGGCTTGCCCACCCGGCGCGCCGTTATGCTAAGGTGCGCATTCGTAACGCCGTGCGCGGCAGACAGGAGCAGCAGATGTTTGGCAGAAAAAAGAATCTGGAAGAAGACCACGCCCCCCAGGCCGACAAGCAGTATGAAAAGAAATACACGGATGACAGTTTCTGGGACAAGGTCGTCAAGTTCGCCAGGACGGCGGGGCGCGAAGTCATCGAGAAAGCCCTGTGGCTGTACTACGCGGCGCAGCAGCCGAATACCCCGCTGTGGGCCAAGACGGCCATCTATGGCGCGCTCGGCTATTTTATCTCGCCCATCGATGCGATTCCCGACATCACGCCCGTGGTCGGCTATGCGGACGACCTGGCCGTGCTGGCGGCAGCCGTCGCCACGGTCGCCACCTACATCACGGCCGACGTCAAGGAACGGGCCGCCGACAAACTGCGCGGCTGGTTCGGCGCCTAGCCTTTCTTGGCCGCCGGCGCGCTGCTGCCGCCATGCGCCAGCAGGCGCAGCACGACTTCTTTCTGGAATGAACGAAACTCCTTGTCGGCGCTGACGTTGGCGAAGGCCAGCACGGCCGTCTTGCTGGCGCGGTCGACGCAGACGACGGACGCGGCGCCCGGGTCGCCGCCGCTGTGCGTGGCCAGCGGCTTGCCGTCGACGTCGCGCAAGAGCCACACGAGGGCTTGGCGCACGGAAGAGTCGGCGGGCACGACGGGGGCCGCTTGCGGGGCAAAAAACAATTGCAGGGTGGCATCTTGCAGGTAGCGGTGGCCATCGACCCGGCCGCCATTGCTGAAGATGGCCAGGAAACGGGCAAAGTCATGCGCCGAGCTGCGCAGCAGGCCGGCCGGCCAGTCCGGGTAGCCGACGGGCGGCAGCACTTGCAGGCCCGGCTCCTTGTGCGCATACGGCTGGGCCACGACGGCGCGCCGCGGCAAGCCGGCCAGGCTCCACGCCGTGTTGTCCATGCCCAGCGGCTCGAACAAGTGCTCGTGCGCAAAGGCGTCGAGGCCATCGGGGTTCAAGCGGCCCACCAGATAGCCGAGCAGGGCGATGCCGACATTGCTGTAGCGCCATTCCGTGCCGGGCCGGGCCGCAAACGACACATCCGCGTCATACCAGGCGCCGCCGCGCGACAGATAGCCCTTGACGAAGTCGCGCAGCGGCAATCGGGGGTCGCCCTGCACGGCAAATGCTGTCGTCTTGTCGTACACGGCGTCGGAAATGCCCGAGGTGTGGCTGAGCAAGTGCCGAAAGGTGATGGGCACGTCGGGGAACTTTGGATGCATGAGCGGGAAGTCCAGGTAGGCCGCCACCTTGTCGTCGAGCTGGAAGGCGCCCTGTTCCAGCAGCATCATGACGGCCGTGGCCGTGACGAGCTTGCTGACGGAGGCGACATGGAACACCGTGTTGGCGTCGGCCTTCTTGCCGGCCTCGATGTCGGCCCAGCCATAGCCGCGCGCGAAGATGGTCTGTTCGCCGCGCACCACGGCCACGCTCATGCCCGGCGTTTCCGTGCGGGCCAGGCCATCGCGCATGAAGCCGTCAAATTCCGTTTCCCACGCCAGCCTGGCCGGATCGGTGGCGCAACCCGTCTGCAGCAGGGCCAGTGAGACGCCCAGTCCCAGCACGCTTCTTCGTTTCATTGATTCTTTCTTTAGCCATTTTTAATTATCTTAACAATATTTCTGCCCGCCATAGGGGCGATTGACAAAACATTGCTCTGTAGCAATGACAAAGGGGGATTGCCGGCGCTCATTTTCGCCAGTAGCGTTCCAGCAGCGGCTTGACCGTCAGGCCGTGCGCGACGATGGAGACGATGACGACGACGAGGGTGATGTCGGCCAGTTCGCGCGCCAGGCCGCGCGGCAAGCCATGCGCGATCGCATAGCCGAGGTAATACAGCGAGCCGATGCCGCGCACGCCAAACCAGGCGGCCAGCCCGCGCAGGCGCACGCTGGTGCCCGAGGCCAGCAAGCCGAGCATCACGCTGGCCGGACGCGCCACCAGCAGCAGGAACAGCGCCACGCTCCATGCCTGCCAGCTCCAGGCGGCGGCCGTGACGGTGCCGCCCAGCAACAGCACCAGCGTCAGTTCGGACAGGCGTTCCAGGTGTTCCTTGAAGACGAGGGATTCGCCGCTGACGGTCAGCGTCACCTCGCCGTCGTGCGGCCTGGCGGCGGACACGGCATGCGTTTCCTCCGCCTGCAGCAAGCCTTGCCGGTCTTTCGGCGCGCCGGCCAGGCGCAATTCCGTCTGGCGCAAGGCGACGCCGGCAAAGAACACGGCCAGGAAACCCCACGCGTGCAGCCAGGTAGTCAGGCCATACACGAGGGCGATCAGGCCCAGGGCCGCCAGGTCGTCCAGCATGGCGTGTTTCGGCTCCTTGGCGCGCACCTGCCAGCCCAGCCATGCCAGCAGCGCGCCGCCGGCCACGCCCAGGGCGATGGCGCCCGCGCTGGCCCAGCATAAATCGCGCCACAGCCATGTGGCGCCGTGCGGCCCCAGCTCATGCAGGCCCAGCAAGCCCAGGCCCAGCATGACGAAAGGAAAGCCGCTGCCATCGTTCATGCCCGCCTCGCTGGTGAGCATGAAGCGCAATTGTTCGCTGTCGCCCGCATGGCGCAGCTGCACGTCGGTGGCCAGCACGGGGTCGGTGGGCGCGAGGATGGCGCCCAGCAGCACGCCCGCGCCCAAGGGCATGCCCAGCACCAGGCACGCGAAGGCGGCCACCAGGGCCACGGAAATGGCCATCGACAGCCACGCCAGGCGCAGCGATGGCAGCCAGCGCGCCAGGCTGAAGGGCACGGGCATCTTGACGCCGGCGGAAAACAGGGAGATGAGGACGGCGATTTCCGTCAGGGTTTCCAGCAGGGGCGCCTGCTGCAGCAGGTCAAACGAGAACAGGCCGAGGAACATGGGCCCCAGCAGCAGGCCCACGCCCAGGTAAGCCATGGCCGAAGTCAATGGCAGGCGCGCGATGCCGTCGGCGCCCAGGCCGCGCGCCAGCATCAGGCAACCGATCAGGATGAACCAGGCGGTGGTGCTCATGCTCCCTATTTTAGCGGCGCATGGGCCGGGGCAGCGCGCCGCAGCTTGTTTTACGCCTTGTGCAACTGTACCGTATCGTTTTGCGCCTGCATCGCGTGCAGCTCGATCGGGTCGTGCGTGGAGCGCAGGCGGGGCAGGCCGTGCGGATAATTGGCCGTGATAAAGGCCAGCATCTGTTCGCGCACGAGGCAGCGCAATTCAAACGCCGTGCCCGAATCCACCGCGCTGATGAGGAAGCGCACGCGCACGGCCCGCTCGTTCGAATCCGTCGCCTGCACGGTGCAGACCCGGCCGTCCCATTGCTTGGCCGATGCGCAGATGCGCGTCAGTTCGGCCCGCAGCGGCTCGATCGGGATGCTGAAATCGAGCCACAGGAACACCGTGCCCAGGATCTCCGAGGAGGTATGCGTCCAGTTCTCGAACGGATTTTCGATGAACCACTGCAGCGGCACGATCAGCCGGCGTTCATCCCACACGCGCACGACGACATAGGTGCCCTTGATTTCCTCGACCGTGCCCCATTCGCCATTGACGATCAGCACGTCATCGATGCGGATGGGTTGAGAAAACGCAATTTGCAGCCCTGCAATGAAATTGCCGAGCACGGGCCGGGCGGCAATACCTGCCACCAGGCCCGCCACGCCGGCCGAGGCCAGCAGGCTGGCGCCGATCTGTCTTGCGCCGGGCAAGGTCAGCAGTACGAAGGACACGCCCAGGAGGACGACGATGGCGTGCGCGCTGCGCGTGAGCACGCGGGCCTGGGTGATCCGGCGCCGCGCGCGCAGGTTGTCGGCCGCGTCGACGGGGTTGATTTCGGAAATCGTGATGGACAGTGCCTGAATGCATTGCATGGCCAGCCAGGTCAGCGCGATGATCAGCGCCACGCTGGCCAGGTGCGACATGGCGACCAGGCCCGGCGTATCGTCGGGCGCGCTGGCCAGCACCATGCGCAGGCCGAAGACGATCAGGCACAGCTGGCTGGCGCGGAAGGCCACGCGCGCCACGTTGCTGGCCAGTGCGTGGCCCTGGGCCAATCTTTTCAGCAAGCCGATGCCGGCCCGGTGCACGCCGATGGCGACGAGGGTGACGAGCAGGGCGGAAACGAGCACGGTCAGCGCCGAGCGCAGCGGGCCTCCCATCAGCGAGTGAAACGTGCTGAGATCCATAGGCGAAAACTCCTTATTGATAAGTGAAATGGATGTCGGAAGCGGTATTTTACGGGCAGATGGCGTAACGGGGGCGTGCGTTGCCGTACGGATAAGACCTGCGTCAAGGTGGATACTGGAAGAAATTGCTGCGCTGCGCCATGCCACGTTGACGTTTCAATACGGAAAGCAAGCGGGCGTCGCCGCATTGGAAACATAGTCATACTTGCCATGCTTTTTGTTTTTGCAAAGGAAACCGATGATAGTACGATCACTGCGAATGTCCTTGCGCTTCATCCTGCCGCTGGCCCTCATGCTGGGGCTGTTTGCCTATATCGTTGTGCCCCTGTTGGACAATATTACCCTGCGCTGGTATGTGCGCGACCTCGACAGCCGGGCCGAATTGCTCGCTGGAACCCTCCGCCCCTCGCTCACCGAATACCTGCCCGCGCAGGATGCCACGCGCATCAGTGAACTGTTCCAGGGCGCCACGCGCGACGAACGGCTGATCGCCATCGGCTTTTGCGACAACGCAGGCCACTTGCTGTACCAGTCCGCGCAATACCCGGCCTCCATCGGCTGCTGGAGCACGCCTTCGACGGGCGGCTTGTACAAGTCGCTCGCGCAATTGCCGCAAGGGCAAGTTCACCTGAGCGAAACCCCCGTCATGCAGGATGCGTCCCAGCTGGGCCGTCTGGTGCTGGTGCAGGACATGAGCTTTGTCGAGCGCCGCAATACGGATACCAAGCGTTTCATCTTTGCCTTCCTGGCCGTGCTGGCCGTGCTGATTTCCCTGATGACCGTGTTCGTGGCCCACCTGAGCTGGCGCGGCTGGTTGACGGCCGTCAAGGAGATCTTGCGGGGCGAGTTACTGCCGAAAAGCAATGGCACGGTGGCCGCCGCCACGGCGCCCGCCGCCGCGCCCGCGCCGCCGCCGGAAATGCAGCCGCTGATCGGCGACTTGCGCGAATTGCTGCAGGAATACCACCTGGAACGCCAGGGCGACAACGGCTGGTCGTCCGACTGGACGCCGGACAAGCTGCGCGCCTTGCTGGAAGCGGACTTGCAGGGCGACCAGGTGCTGGTTGTGTCGAACCGCGAACCGTATATCCACACCAAAACAGAGAGCGGGATCGTCGTGCAGCGCCCGGCCAGCGGCCTGGTGACGGCCGTGGAAGCCGTGATGCGGGCGTGTTCCGGCACGTGGATCGCGCATGGCGCCGGTTCCGCCGACCGCGAGACGGTCGACAAGCTCGACCACGTGCCCGTGCCGCCCGACAATCCCAGCTATACCTTGCGCCGCGTGTGGCTGACGCAAGAGGAAGAGCAGGGATAC
This sequence comes from Janthinobacterium sp. GW460-12-1-14-LB5, assembly GCF_059423585.1. Lineage (NCBI taxonomy): Bacteria > Pseudomonadati > Pseudomonadota > Betaproteobacteria > Burkholderiales > Oxalobacteraceae > Janthinobacterium > Janthinobacterium sp. GW460-12-1-14-LB5. The sequence goes on from NZ_JBWKYD010000002.1 coordinate 202,936, forward strand.
TATTATGGCTTTGCCAATGAAGGCATGTGGCCGCTGTGCCATATCGCCCACGTGCGCCCCGTGTTCCGCTCGTCCGACTGGGAGCAGTACGTTAAAGTCAACCGCCGCTTCGCCGATGCCGTGATCGCCGAGGCGAAGACGGACAACCCCGTCGTGCTGGTGCAGGACTATCACTTTGCCTTGCTGCCGCGCATGGTGCGCGAAGCCTTGCCGAAGGCGACGATTATTACTTTCTGGCATATCCCATGGCCGAACTCGGAATCGTTCGGCATTTGCCCATGGCGCGAGGAAATCCTCGACGGCTTGCTGGGCAGCACCATCCTCGGCTTCCATACGCCATTCCACCGCAAGAACTTCCTCGAAACGGTGGACCGCTACCTGGAAACCCGCATCGAGCCGGAAGCATCGACCATTTCGTATGGCGGCGAGATGACGCAGGTCGAAGATTACCCGATCTCGATCGCCTGGCCCGAGGATGATCCGGCGCAACCCGACGTGGCCACGTGCCGCGCACAGATCCGTGCCGAACTGGGCGTGGCGCCCGACCACTTGCTGGGTATCGGCGTCGACCGCCTCGATTACACGAAAGGCATCGTCGAGCGCTTCCAGGCCGTCGAGCGCATGTTCGAATTGCAGCCCGGCATGGTCGGCAATTTCACGTTCGTGCAGATCGCCGCCCCCAGCCGCGCTTCGCTTGACGAATATCAAAGTTTTGATGCTCGGGTGCGCAAGATGGTCGAACGCATCAACCGCCGCTTCGGCAGCGGCGACTACGTGCCCATCCTGCTGAAAGCCGAGCATCACGGCCAGGACGATTTGCAGCGCTATTTCCGCGCCTCGGAAGTGTGCATGGTGACAAGCTTGCATGACGGCATGAATCTGGTGGCCAAGGAATTCATCGCCGCGCGCGACGACGAACTGGGCGTACTTGTTTTAAGTCAATTCACCGGCGCGGCGCGCGAACTGCATGAGGCGCTGATCATCAATCCGTACCACATCGAGCAGGGCGCCGACGCCCTGTACCGTGGCCTCGTGATGCCGCCCGTGGAACAGCGCGAGCGCATGAAGAGCATGCGGGCCAGAGTCAAACATTTCAATGTGTACCGCTGGGCCGGTCGCATGCTGCTGGACGCGGCCCGCTTGCGCCAGCGCGACAAGGTCATGACCAAGATCGACGCCCACAGCCGCATCAAGCGGCGCAAGGGGATGTGATGGCCGATCTCCGTGACGATAGCGCCGCCCTGTTGCAGCTGCTGAGTGCGCCCGGCACAGCCGTCTTCCTCGACTTCGACGGCACCCTGGTCGACCTGGCGCCCACGCCCGACGGCGTGCGCGTGGCGCCCGGCGTCATCGAAGCGCTGGCGCTGCTGGCCGAGCGCCATGGCGGCGCGCTGGCCCTCATTTCCGGCCGTCCCGTGGCGCAGATCGACGCCATGCTGGCGCCCCTGGTCTTGCCTGTTGCCGGCGTGCACGGCGTGGAGCGGCGCGGCGCCGATGGCCAGTTGCACGTGGCGGCCACGCCCGATGTCTCCCCCGTACTGGCGTGCGCGCAGGCGCTGGCGGCGATTCACCCCGGTTTGCTGGTGGAGCAGAAGCGGGGCGCCGTGGCCCTGCATTACCGCCTGGCGCCCGAGCTAGAACCGTTATGCCTGCAGGAAATGACCGCCGCCGTGCAAGCGTGCCCGGGGGTATTGCTCTTGCATGGCAAAATGGTCCTGGAAGCCAAGCCGGTCGCCACCGACAAGGGCGGCGCCATCGCCGCCTTCCTGCGCGAAATCCCGTTTGCCGGCCGCCGGCCCGTGTTCGCGGGCGACGACACCACCGACGAGGCAGGCTTTGCCTTTGTACAACAAGCAGGCGGGCAGGGCGTCAAGGTGGGCAGCGGCCCCAGCGCCGCCACCCTGCGCCTGGCCAGCCCCGGCGCCTTGCGCGCCGCGCTGCTGGCCGCGTCCGTATCCCCGACATCGAAGGAGTAGCCCATGACGACATCGCATGACACCCCCGCCAGCCCACCGTCCGCGCAAGCGTCCTTGAACTGCGGCGTGGTGGGCAATTGCGCCTTCAACGCGCTGATCGACCAGGCCGGGCAGGTCGTCTGGTCCTGCCTGCCCCGATTCGACGGCGATCCCGTCTTCAACCGTTTGCTGGACGACACGGAAAACGGCAGCGTGTGGGCCATCGACATCGAAAACTTTGCGCGCAGCGAGCAAGTCTATGAACCGAACACGGCCGTACTGCGCACGCGCCTGTACGACACGCAGGGGCGCGGCGTGGAAATCACGGATTTCGCGCCCCGATTCCTCAGCCGCGACCGCATGTTCCGCCCGCTGATGCTGATCCGCCGCGTCCGGCCGCTCGACCATGCCGTGCGCATCCGCGTGCGTCTGCGCCCCCGCTACGACTGGGGCCGGCTGGCGCCGCAGATCACGCAGGGCAGCCACCACATCCGCTACGTGGGACCGGAACAGACCTTGCGCCTGAACACCGATGTGTCGCTCAACTATGTACTGAGCGAAACGTATTTCGTGCTGGGCGGCACGGCCAACTTCCTGCTGGGCCCCGATGAAACCCTGGCCGGCGGCATCGACGAGACGGCGCGCATCTTCGAAAAGGAAACCATCAACTACTGGCGCACCTACACGCGCCGCCTGGCCGTGCCGCTGGAATGGCAGGACGTGGTCATCCGCGCCGCCATCACCTTGAAACTGTCTTTATATGAAGACACGGGCGCCATCATCGCCGCCATGACCACCAGTATTCCGGAAGCGCCGGGCAGCAGCCGCAACTGGGATTACCGTTATTGCTGGCTGCGCGACGCCTTCTTCGTCGTGCGGGCATTGAACAGCCTGTCCGAAGTGGGCACGATGGAAGAATATCTGCGCTGGCTGACGAATATCGTCGCCCGCTCGAAAGGCGGCCACATCCAGCCCCTGTACGGCATCGGCCTGGAAGAGCAGTTGCCCGAATCGATACTCGACCACTTGCCCGGCTACCGGGGCAACGGCCCCGTGCGCGTGGGCAACCAGGCGCAGGAACACTTCCAGCACGATGTCTACGGCAACATTGTATTAGGGGCGGCACAGGCCTTCCTCGACCACCGATTGTTCCACCGCGCCGGCAAGGCCGAGTTTGCCGCGCTGGAAGCCGTGGGCGACCAGGCATTCCGGCTGCATGCGGAGCCGGACGCGGGCATGTGGGAGCTGCGCACGCGCGCCAGGGTCCACACCTCGTCCATGCTGATGAGCTGGGCCGCCTGCGACCGCCTGGCCAAGGTCGCGCACAAGCTGGGCTTGGACGACCGGGCCGACCACTGGAACAGCCGCGCCGTGCTGATCCGCGAACGGCTGCTGCGCGAAGCGTGGAGCGAGGAACGCCAGGCCTTCGCCGAAAGCCTGGGCGGGCGCGACCTCGACGCCTCCGTCCTGCTGATGGCGGAAGTCAACTTCATCGACCCCATGGACCCCCGTTTCATCGCCACCGTCGACGCGCTGGAAGCATCGCTGTGCGACGGCCCCTACATGCGCCGCTACGAAGCGCCCGACGACTTCGGCAAACCGGAAACAGCCTTCAACATCTGCACCTTCTGGCGCATCGACGCCCTGGCGCGCATCGGCAGGAAGGACGAAGCGCGCAAAATCTTCGAAACCATGCTGCTGGCGCGCAACCACCTGGGCCTGCTGTCGGAAGACACGCACCCCGTGACGGGAGAGATGTGGGGGAACTTTCCGCAGACTTACTCGATGGTGGGCCTCATCAATTGCGCGGTGAGGTTGTCGGCGCCGTGGGATAGTGCGGTTTAGGTGTTTTCCATAAGAAAAATACTTTAATTTTTAGGATTTGGTAATTTTGGCGTTCTTTTTTCTATGGGTATGGCTTTGTGATCAAGGAACAATATTTGGCTTAATGGAATTTCACGAATTCTTTCAGCGGGCGATTCGTAAATTAAAATGGAGGTCGTTGTTCTCAGCATTAAGTAAGCGTCCAGATTAGTTCGTTGTGAATTTTCAGTTGCCTCGCCAATAATGGTTATTTGAACAGGCAATCCTCCGCCGTAGCCTAATTCCCTTAAAATGTAATTGTAAACATTAACGTTGAAAAATGAAAATGGAATTATAATGATAAATGCAGTTACGCCCGAAAGAGCTAATATTCTGGGAACTCTTTTGTCCCATAGTAATAGCATGACTACGAAAGAGAAAATTCCTGCTAAAATAAGTTGCTGGTTTTTATTGCTGTCGTTATCTAAAATTCCTATGCTGTAAATTATTAATGGAACTGCTATTGCAATGGCTAATGAAACAGCTAAAGCTGTAACTAATGAAACTTTCTGATATAGCTCTCTGCCACCCTTAGTCACCTTTTCTATTTTGCCTGTTATGCTTAAACTTTCAAGTTGCAATTCTGCCCATTGAAGGATTCTGTTGGCAAAAAATTCTATTGCTACAAAGGTAATTGCCCCGCCTAGCAATATAAATACTGTTAATCCAGTTACTGCTAATTTCAAATATGGAATTCCTTCAAGTGGAGGGCGTACACCATAATATATTGCCCAACTGTATGCGGCATATTCTGCAAAAAAACCGAGTCCAGTACCGGCGACCAGCGTCACGCAAGCGCCTATAATTAGACGAAATGGAAGGCCCCAATCGCCATATATTTTCCATGCTTTATTTATTTTTTCTTTTAGAGTCATATTAATTTAGTTTGATAATTCCAATTATTTTATGGTGTAGAGCTTATTTTCATTGTTCTTGAAAAAACAAAACATTAATTTGCTTTTTTGAAATAGTCAAGTGAATTTTACTATTTATAGTTGTGTTGCTTTGGCTAAATATGAAATTTTTCACTTTATTGAAAAATTTGACCGGAAAACTATTTTTTTTCGCTTCCACTTGTATACTTTTCGCCACGCCCATACAACCTGCACTCCGCCGCCAGCGCTAGCAAATTCGGGTCGCGCTCGCGGCTGCTCAGCATCAGCAGGGTGATTTGCTGGTGCGAGCCGTAGCGCGCGTCGAGCGGTAGCAGTTCGATGCGCGAGCTGAAGGCGCGCACGCGGCCGGGCAGCAGGCTGTAGCCGATGCCGCCGCTGACCAGGTTGATCAGGGAGAAGATGTCTCCCACGCGCATCGCCGTGTCCGGCACGAATCCCGCCAGGTCGAAGGCGTGGTTGAAGCTTTGCGAGGTGACGAAACCCTCGCTGAGCGTGACGAATTTGTCGTCGCGCAACGCCTGCAAGTCCACGGAAGCGGCCCCGGCATAGGGCGAGGCCAGCGGCGCGGCCAGGTAGATGTCGTCCTGGAACAGGGGCACGGCCACCAGCCCCGCATGCTGTTCGTCTTCCTGCACGCCGATGATGATGGCGTCCAGGCGGCCGTCGGCCAGGCTTTGCAGCAGGTCGCGGTTCGAGCCCAGGGTCAGGTCGATGTCCAGGCCCGGCCGGCGCAGCTTCAGGGCGATCACCAGCTGCGGGATGCAGTGCAGGGTCAGTGAGTACAGCGAGCCGATCTTCAGCCGCACGGGATTGATGCCCGACATTTCGCGCACCTTGCGCACGCCTTCCTCGCATTCGGCCAGCGCGCGCCGCGCCGATTCGGCAAAGGTGTAGGCCGTATGCAGCGGGATCAGGCTGCGGCCCTCGCGCTTGAACAGGGGGCAGCGCAAGCCGTCTTCCAGCGAGTGCAGGGCGCGGTGCACGCTGACCGTGCTCTGGCCCAGCGCATCGGCCACCCGCGCCAGGTTGTTCAATTCCATAAAGCTGAGAAACACTTCCAGCTTTTTCAGGGTAATTTCTTCGTTGATGGCCATGACTAGCCTCTTTCAAGGGAGTTCATTAACTTCAAGGTAATGAACATGCTAGCAGATTGATTGTCGCGCTGGCGCTTTCGTTCTATCGTCTGGATTCGATAGCTCATTCCGGAGGCATGATGTCAACCGCCACAGCAGTGCCAGCGCAGCGGCAAAAACAATGGGACACGCGGCGCACCGAGAAACGCCGCCGCCTCGCCGCCGTGCGCCAGTACGCGAACGGCCCCGTGCTGCAACCGGGCGACATGGTCGCCGTGCTCGAAGCGCTGCTCGCGCCGGGCGACCGCGTCGTTCTTGAAGGCAATAACCAGAAGCAAGCCGATTTCCTCGCCCGGATGTTGACCCAGGTCAACCCTGACAAGATCCACCATCTGCACCTGATCATGCCCAGCGTCAGCCTGCCCGAGCACCTGGACCTGTTCGAACGGGGCATCGCCCGCAAGCTCGATTTCTCGTTCGCCGGCACGCAAAGCCTGCGCATCGCCCAGTTCCTGCAGGATGGCTTGCTGGAAGTGGGCGCCATCCACACGTATATCGAGCTGTATGCGCGCCTGTTCGTCGACCTGACACCCAACGTCGTCATGGTGGCCGGCTACATGGCCGACCGCCAGGGCAATCTGTACACGGGCCCCAGCACGGAGGACACGCCCACCCTGGTCGAATCGGCCGCCTTCCGCGACGGCATCGTCATCGCCCAGGTGAACCAGATCGTGGACGACGTCAGCGACTTGCCCCGGGTCGACGTGCCCGGCTCGTGGATCGATTTCGTGGTGCAGTCCGATAAACCGTTCTTCATCGAGCCTTTGTTTACCCGCGATCCGCGCGTGATCAAGCCCGTGCACGTGCTGATGGCCATGATGGCGATCCGCGGCGTGTATGAAAAACACCAGGTGCAGTCGCTCAATCACGGCATCGGCTTCAATACGGCCGCCATCGAGTTGATTCTGCCCACGTATGGCGAGCAGCTGGGCTTGAAGGGCAAGATTTGCCGCAACTGGGTGCTCAACCCCCATCCCACCCTGATCCCGGCCATCGAGACGGGCTGGGTCGAGAGCGTGCACTGCTTCGGCGCGGAGCTGGGCATGGAAGGCTATGCGGCCGCCCGGCCCGACGTCTTCTTCACGGGCCGCGACGGTTCCATGCGCTCGAACCGCGCCCTGTGCCAGCTGGCGGGCCAGTACGCGGTCGACCTGTTCATCGGCGCGACTTTGCAGATGGATGGCCTGGGCAACTCGTCCACCGTCACCAACGGCCGGCTGGCCGGTTTCGGCGGCGCGCCCAATATGGGCCACGACCCGCACGGGCGGCGCCACCCGACGCCGGCCTGGCTGGACCTGATCGAGACGGACGACCCGCTGGCGCGCGGCAAGAAGCTGGTGGTGCAGATGGTCGAGACGTTCCAGGATGGCGGCCAGCCGACCATCGTCGAATCGCTCGACGCCGTGGCCGTGGGCCAGGCCAGCGGCATGCCGCTGGCGCCCGTGATGATCTATGGCGACGACGTCACCCATGTGCTGACGGAAGAGGGCATCGCCTACCTGTACAAGGCCCGTTCGCTGGACGAGCGCAAGGCCATGCTGGCGGCCGTCGCTGGCGTGACGCCCATCGGCCTGCGCCACGACCCGAAGACGACGGCGAAATTGCGCGCCGGCGGCCTGATCGCGCTGCCCGAGGATATCGGCGTGCAGCGCGGCGCGGCGAACCGCTCGCTGCTGGCCGCGAAAAGCATCGCCGACCTGGTCGAGTGGTCGGACGGCCTGTATCAACCCCCCGCCAAATTCAGGAGCTGGTAATGAGCACAATGATGACAATGACGCCGGTGCGGGAACGTTCGGCAACGCTGGGTCGGCAGGTGCTGCAGGCGCTGCTCGATGAAGTGACCCTGACGCCGAAACCGGGCCTGGTCGATTTGCGCAGCCGCGGCGCCCACACGGACTTGAACTGGGCCCTGATGTGCCACTCGGCCTGCGTGCTGCAGCCCGTGTTTGCCGCCATGGCGCAGGCAGGCTGGGAAAGCGGCGATGACGACCTGCTGCGCCAGCGCATCGGCGCCCTCGGCCGCGACGGCGAGGCGCTGATGCTGGCAGCCACGGGCGGCGTGAACACGCACCGGGGCGCCATCTGGGCCCTGGGCCTCCTGGTGACAGCGGCGGCGCAGCTGGGCGCGCGCGGAGCGTCGCTGGCCTCGCTGGCGCCGCAAGCCGTGGCGGCGCGGGCCGGCGCGCTGGCCCGTTTGCACGACCGGGGCGCGCCTGCCGTCACCGGCAACAAGGGCGAGCTGGCGTGCCGCCAGTACCAGGTGGACGGCGCGCGGGGCCAGGCCCGGGCCGGTTTTCCCCTCGTGACGGGGGCGGGTCTGGCGCAGCTGCACGCGTCGCGGGCGCGCGGCGACAACGAGACGACGGCGCGCCTGAATGCCTTGCTGGCGATTATCAGCCAGCTGGACGACACCTGCGTGCTGTCGCGCGGCGGCGAGACGGCCTTGCTGGCACTGCAGGCGGGGGCGGCACGGGTGCTGGCCGCCGGCGGCGCGGCCACGGCAGATGGCGCCAAGGCGCTGCTGGCGCTGGAAGCGGCGGCGCTGGCGCGCGGCGTGTCGCCGGGCGGCGCGGCGGACTTGCTGGCGGCGACCCTGTTCCTGGACAGATTACAAGAAGGAGAAGCGCATGGAAACGCGTGACTACACATTCCCCGCCGGGCAGCCGGCATCGGGGCGCGCGCTGGCCGGCGTCGTCGGTTCGGGCGACCTGGAAGTGCTGCTGCAGCCCGGCGAAGATGGCGTGACCCGCATCGTCGTCAACACCTCCGTCGACGGCAAGGGCGCCGTCTGGGATGCGCTGTTGCTGCGCGTGTTCGGCGGCGAGCCGCTGCCGGCGGCGCGCATCGTCATCAACGACTGCGGCGCCACGCCGGGCGTGGTGCGCATGCGCATCGAGCAAGCCTACGAAGAATTGCAAGCGGGGAGGGCGGCATGAGTACATTGACGGAACTGCTGGAGCGCGACAGCTTCATCGAACGCGGTGCCCGGAGCCGCGCGCGCGCCTTGCTGGATGCGGGCAGCATGCGCGAACTGCTCGACCCGTTCTGCGGCATCGCGTCGCCGTGGCTGCCGCAGCAAGGCGTCACGGCCCAGGCGGATGACGGCGTGGTGGTGGCCAAGGGCCTGTTCGACGGCCAGCCGGCCGTGGTGCTGGCCATCGAAGGCGCCTACCAGGGCGGCAGCATGGGCGAAGTGGGCGGCGCGAAGATCGCCGGCGCGCTGGAACTGGCGGCGCGCGACAACCGCCAGGGCGTGCCGACGCGCGCCGTGATCCTGTTCGAGACGGGCGGCGTCCGGCTGCAGGAAGCCAACCTGGGCCTCGCTGCCATCGCCGACATCCATGCCGCCATCGTCGACCTGCGCCGCTACCAGCCCGTGATCGGCATCACGGCCGGCACCGTCGGCTGCTACGGCGGCATGTCGATTGCGGCGGGCTTGTGCAGCTATGTTGTCGTGACGCGCGAGGCGCGACTGGGTCTCAATGGCCCCGCCGTGATCGAGCAGGAGGCGGGCGTGGACGAATTCGACTCGCGCAACAAGCCATTTATATGGAGCCTGACGGGCGGCGAACAGCGCTTTCACAGCGGCCTGGCCGACGCCTATGTGGCGGACGACACGGCGCAGATGCGCGCCACGGTGGCCGAACTGTTCGCGCGCGGCGTGCCGGGCCGGCACCGCAGCAGCCAGGCAGACGGTTTTCTCGCCCGCCTGGCGCAAGTGGACGCCGGCCCGCAAGCCACGCCGGAAGCCGTACGTTTGATCTACAGCAAAGGAGCCGCAGCATGAACGCCATCACCAATTCCAGCCGCGGCGCCACCTGGCTGGCGGCCCTGACCGACAGCACCGCACCGCTGGATGGCTATCCGCCATCCGTGCGCGTAGCCGACGCGCCGCTGGCGGGCGAGCCGGCGCGCTATGTCTCCGTGCTGCCCGATCCGGACAACCGTTTTACGCGCGCCCGCACGGGAGAAATCGGCCTGGTCGAGGCGTGGCAGCTGGCGCGCGCCGTGCGGCAAGTGGTTCTCGCAGACCAGGCGCAGGCCGTGAAACGTCCCATCGTCGCCGTCATCGACGTGGCCAGCCAGGCGTATGGCCGGCGCGAAGAGGCGTACGGCATCCACCAGGCGCTGGCCGGCGCGGCGGGGGCGTATGCCGAAGCGCGCCTGGCCGGTCATCCCGTGATCGGCCTGATCGTCGGCAAGGCCATGTCGGGCGCCTTTCTCGCGCATGGCTACCAGGCCAACCGCCTGATTGCGCTCGACGATCCGCAAGTGATGGTGCATGCGATGGGCAAGGCATCGGCCGCGCGCATCACCCTGCGCACGGTGGCAGCGCTCGAAGCGCTGGCCGCGACGATTCCACCGATGGCTTATGACATCGCCAATTACGCGACCCTGGGCCTGCTGTGGCAAACCTTGCGGGTGGCGCAGCCGGACGCGCCGTCAAACGAGGATGTGGCGCAGGTGGCGGCCAGCCTGCAGTCGGCGCTGGCCGACATCCGCGCCGATCCGCAAAGGGACCTTTCCAGCCGCCTGGGCGCACCGCAGCGCCAGGCGTCTGCCAGGGTCAGGGAAGTGCTGGCGCAGCAGTGGTAACTGAAATACAACCGATGAAAGAGCGTCGCCATGTCGGACAACTTTGAGAAAATCGCCATCCACCACTGCCTCGCGGCCTGGGTGCCGGGCGTGGTGGTGGTCTGATGCACGGTCTCCGCGCGCATGATTTGCTGTGGGTATCCGGCCTGCCGGACGGCGCATCGTTGCCTGCCTGGCTGGATGCCGCGTGGCTGGCCGCCGCGCCGCTGGTGGTGCGGCGCGCCAGCCCCTCGCCAGGGCGCATCCCCGTCGGCGTGCGCGGCATGCTGCGCAGCGAGCGGCAGGCGTGCGAAGTGGACGCTGCCGCCGTCGTGCGCCGCGTGACGCCTGAAATGGTGGCGAGGATGCCGCTGCCTGATTTTTCCTGCGCCGCGCTGGACGCGTTGCGGCTGGTCGCGCCCCTGCTCGACGCCACGGGCTGGGCCTGGGGCCCGGCGGGCGGCGTGGGTTTCGCGCTGGCCAGCGGCTTGCCCGTGCTGCGGGCCGACAGCGATCTCGATCTCGTGCTGCGCATGGCCGCGCCGCCGGACGCCGCCCAGGCCGAGGCCCTGCGCGCCATCGCGGCGACCGTCTCCGTGTGCCGGCTGGACCTGCAGATCGACACGGGCCTTGGCGGTTTTGCGTATGCCGAGTGGGCGGCGGGGCGGGGCAGGGTCTTGCTGAAGACGGATCACGGTCCTGTGCTGACGGCCACGCCGTGGGAGCCAGCATGAGCGTGCTATTCACCTTTCCGGGCCAGGGCGCCCAGTCTGCGGGCATGCTGCATGCGCTGCCCGGCGACGCGGCGGTGGCGGCGACTTTGGCCGAAGCGGCTGAAGTGCTGGGCCACGATCCCTTGACACTGGACACGGCTTGCGCGCTGGCGTCGACGCGGGCCGTGCAACTGTGTCTGCTGATCGCCGGCGTGGCGATGGTGCGCTCTTTGGCGGCGCGCGGGGCCCGGCCCGACATGGTGGCCGGTTTTTCCATCGGCGAATATGCGGCGGCCGTCGTCGCGGGCGCGCTCAATTACGCGGATGCCGTGCGCCTGGTGGCGCGGCGCGGGCAGTTGATGGAACAGGCGTATCCCACCGGCTACGGCATGGCGGCCATCGTCGGCCTTGATCTGGCGCAACTCGAACCCTTGCTGGCCCGGGTGCACGGCGCGGCCACTCCCGTGTATATCGCCAACCTGAATGCGCCGCGCCAGATCGCCATCGCCGGCAGCGCACCCGCCTTGGAGGCCGTGATGGCGCTGGCCCTGGCGCACGGCGCCGGCAAGGCCAAGCGCCTGGCCGTCAGCGTGCCGTCGCATTGTCCGTTGCTGGACGGCGCCGCCACCGGCATGGCCGCCGCTTTCGAGGGCGTGGTTGTCCGCCGCCCATCGCTCGTCTACCTGAGCAGCAGCGCGGCGCGCGCGCTGTTCGACCCGGCCCGCATCCGCGACGGCCTGGCCGCCAACATGGCGCAGCGCGTGCAATGGGCCGCTACCGCGCGCCTGGCGTGGGAGCGGGGCGCCCGGCTGGCGCTGGAAATGCCGCCCGGCAGCGTGCTGACGCGGCTGACGGCGCCCGACTTCACGGATGGCGTGGCCGTCTGCTGCGACGGCAACCGGGGCGACAGCCTGCTGGCGCTGGTGGGGCGGGAGCGCGATAGCGCCGCTTAATCGGCGGCCACTGTCTTTTTATGCGCCTGCAGCCGGCGCGCACGGCGCTTTCTTTCCCATATAACAATGCCCGTCACGGACAGCATGGCCACCATGAGGCCCATGCAGGACATCAAAATGCGCCCGGGCAAGCCGAGGATGCGGCCCGAGTGCAGGGGGAATTGCAGTTGCACGAAGACGTCGGCGGCCGTGCCTTCCCAGGGCTTGTGCTGGCCGATGATGCTGCCGTCCATGCCGTCGACGTACAGGTTCGACAGGCCCATGCCGGCCGCGCCGAATTCGTCGGCCGGGTCAAAGAACGAGACGTTGTAGAACGAATAATTACCGCCATAATAAATGCCGCCGATGGGCGCCGTGATGCCGCGCTGCACGGCTTGCTTTTTCGCAATGTCTACTGCCTGCTCGAAGCCGATCACGGGCGCGATGTAGCTGCCGTAGGGCGCCGGCGTCTGCGTCTCGTACGGTCCCGGCGTGGTGGTCGAGATGAGCGACATGACGGGATAAAACACTTCGCGGTACAGGTTCAGCGAGAACGAGGTGAATGCGACGACGATGATGATGGCCCACACCCACAGGCCGCCCGCGCGGTGCAGGTCGAAATTGAGCTTGTAGCCGCCGGCAGCCCAGCGCAGCACCCACGACGGTTTCCAGCGTTGCCACCAGCTGGCGGCGTCGCGGTGGCGCGGCGCATCAGCCCGTTCGCGCAGGCGCCGCGGCGTGGTCAGGTAAAACGCCACCATGCTGTCGAGCAGCCAGATCAGGGCCACGCTCCCCATCAGCCAATAGCCCCAGCGGTCCGTGCCCCAGAAGGCGGGCACGTGCAGGCTGTAGTGCAGGTGGCGCAAGAACGGCATCAGGCTGCGGCGCGACAGGGAAATGGCCGTCGAATCGCGCGTGCCCGTGATCTGCGCCGTAACGGGGTCGATGTAGACGGTGTTGTAGTCGAGCACGAACGGCTTGTTCGTGGCGGGATCGGTCAGCGGGCGCACCATGAAGGCGGCCGCATGGCCTTCTTCCAGACCCAGGGTCATGTAATTGACTGCCGCGCGCGGGTCGGCGGCGGCAACCTTTTGCGCCAGCGCAAACGGCGCCTGCAGGGGGCCGCGGCCCGGCGTGTCCATGATGTCGGCGTTGAGCCATTCATCGAGTTCATGGTCCCACGAGGTGACGGCGCCCGTCAGGCCCGCGACGATGAGGAAGAGGGCGATGGTGAGACCGGCCCAGCGGTGTATGACAGTCCAGAAAGCGCGCATGCGGTACAAACCTTCAACAAAAACCGGCTTGTTGCCGCCAGCGGGCGCCATGGCGGCGCATAGGAAAACGCCAGGCACACGCCTGGTAGTTTGATAATGGGAATCGTTCTCATTATCCGCCTGGGCGCGGCGTTTGTCCAGCGCCAATGGTGTTGCCCAAGGTCAAATCGCACATGCTAAGATGCTAGCAAGATGCTAATTTGAGTTCCATGTGGCAATACTCAGGACGAACATGCGTATAGAAGACCGTAATAATATCCGCGTGAGCGAACGCAGCGGTGCGCAGCAGGCGGGCGCGGCAGCCACCATGGTATTCATGCACGGTTTTGGCTGCGACCAGACCATGTGGCGCTACCTGGAGCCGCTGTTCCGCCCGTACTACCGCACCGTGCTGTTCGACCTGGTCGGCAGCGGCGCGTCCGACCTGGGCGCCTACGATTTCGATCGCTACGCGCAGCTCGACGCGCATGGCGCTGATTTGCGGCAAGTCATTCACGCCGTCGGCGGCGGCCCCGTCATTTGCGTGGGCCATTCCGTCAGCGCCATGAGCGCCTTGCTGGCCACCATCGCCGAGCCGGACCTGTTCGCCGCGCAAGTCATGCTGGCGCCGTCGCCATGCTATGTCGACGATACGGCGGCCGGTTACCGGGGCGGCTTCAGCCGTGCCGATATCGACGACTTGCTCGATGCCATGGACAGCAATTACCTGGGCTGGTCCGCCGGCATGGCGCCTGCCATCATGGGCGCCCCCGGCCAGCCGGCACTGGGACAGGATCTGGTGAACAGTTTTTGCCGCACGGACCCCGTCATTGCCCGGCATTTCGCGCAAGCCACTTTTCTGTCCGACCACCGCGCCGTCTTGCCGCACAACCGCACACCGGCCCTGATCGTGCAATGCAGCGACGATTTCATCGCGCCGCCGGCCGTGGGCGTGTATTTGCGTGAAATGTTGCCGCACAGCAGCCTGCACGTGGTCGAGAACGTGGGCCATTGCCCGCACATGAGCGTGCCCGATGCCAGCTACCGCGCCATCCGTCAGTTTCTCGACGGCCTGTACCTGTAATGCGCGACGCCATGCCCACGCCTTCCTTGCCCGACGCCCATACCCTGTTCCAGCATGCGGCCTGCGGCTTGCTGCTGTGCGCGGCCGACGGCACCATCGTGCAGGCGAACGCCACCTTTTGCGGCTGGCTCGGCTATGGCGCGGGGGAATTGCTCGGGAAAAAGAAACTGCAGGACTTGCTGACCATCGGCGGGCGCGTGTTCCACCAGACGCACTGGCTGCCGCTGATGCAGGTGCAGGGCAGCGTGTCGGAAGTGCTGCTCGACATGCGCCAGCGCCAGGGGCAAGCGATACCCATGCTGTTCAACGCCGTGCGGCGCGTGCATGACGGCGTGCCCTACGACGAAATCGCCGTGTTTGTCGCCAGCGACCGCCGCAAATACGAGCAGCAGCTGCAACTGGCGCGCAAGGAAGCAGGCGAGCTCAACGATCAACTGGCCGCCGCCGACCGCCGCAAGGACGAATTCCTGGCCACCCTGGCGCACGAGCTGCGCAACCCGCTGGCGCCGATCCGCAATGTGCTGGAAGTGCTGCGCCTGGCGCAGCTGGATGACCCGCAGCTGTGCTGGGCCCGCGACGTGCTGGGCCGGCAAGTGGGGCACATGACGCACCTGGTCGACGACTTGATGGAAGTGTCGCGCATCACGCGGGGGCGCATGGAGTTGCGCCGCGCCAGCGTGGAACTGGCGCCCGTGGTGGAGGCGGCCCTGCACAGCGTGGCGGAGCTGGCGGCGCAGTCGGGCCACAGTGTGCACGTGGAGCAATGGCCGCAGCCGATCTGGCTCGACGCCGACGCCACGCGCCTGGCGCAAATGATCGCCAACCTGCTGACCAACGCCGTCAAGTACACGCCCGCCAACGGCGTCATCGGACTGGACGTGGCCTGCACGGAAAATGAGGTGCGCATCAGCGTGCGCGATTCGGGCATCGGCATCGCGCCCGAGCATCTGGACACCGTGTTCGAGCTGTTTTCTCAGCTGGAACCGGCCCTGTCGCGCGCCCAGGGCGGCCTGGGCATCGGCCTGTCCCTCGTGCGCGGCCTGGCTGAGTTGCATGGCGGCAGTATCAGCGCGCACAGCGATGGCGTAGGGAAGGGCAGCACGTTCGAACTGCGCCTGCCGCTGCCGGCCGTGCCGCTGGAACCGGCCGTGCCGCCGGACCGCCGCCTGCTGGCCGGCACGCGCGAGGGCACGGTGCTGGTCATCGACGACAGCGCCGACGCGGCCGAAAGCCTGGCGCTGGCGCTCGACATCCTCGGCTACGAGGTGCGCACGGCCTACGATGGCGCGGCAGGCATTGCGGCAGCGCAAAGCTTCATGCCGCAAGTCATCCTGCTCGACATCGGCTTGCCGCACATGAACGGCTACGACGTGGCGCGCCTGTTGCGCAGCGAACCCTGCGGCCAGCACGCCATCCTCGTGGCCGTGACGGGCTGGGGCCAGGACAAGGACCGCCAACTGGCGTCCGACGCGGGCTTTGATCTGCACCTGACCAAGCCCGTGGATTTTTATGAGCTCGATGCGGTGCTGCAAAAGATGCTGCAAACGCGTTGAGTTGCCGTGGGGCCAGTCGGCTCCATGCTGCCCCCATTGCCTGAGCCTGTTTTTCTTCTCCTCACATCTCTTTCCGTCGGTATATCTCTATTGTTTGTGCTAAATCAAACACGAAGTTCCAATATTCAATATATAAGAAATTTCATTAAAAATTAAATGTTATTAATGGATAGATTCTAAATATTATTAAAAATAATTTGACTTAAAAAAATATATAAAATATTCTCTCTTCGTGGTTGCGGTAATGAAGATCAAAAAATCCCATTGATCATCAGATGCATGATCTTATCGATAGATTTGGTGATTTATTGATATATTTCGTGTATTTTTAGTTGATACATTTTGCGTATTTTTATGCGCCAGTGATGGAATCCGTTTGCGCCGATGGCGCTGCCGGTAATTTGACTGGATCTTCATTATTTCATCGCACAAAGGATAGCTGTAATGTTTAATTCCATTCCAAAGAGGGGCAAAACCATGGCAACAATTAATGTGCTGGTAGCGGTCAATGTTGGTCAGGCAGTGGCACAAAAAGATCTGAGCAGGTACGTCTTCATGGTCGATACGACCGGCTACTCGGGCAATGGCAACGAAGGCGGCAATGAACTGGTGACGACGTGCAAGAACGGCGACACCATCGTCTGGAACGTGAGCTCGCTGGACCCGGCCGAGCAAGTTTCCATCCATAACTTCGATGGCACGGCCATCACCAGCGGCATGATCAATCCGGCGCCTTACCCGCAATATGACAGCACCGTATGGGGTGGCCGCGTGAATGCCAAAGGCAGCAATGTGCAATATACGATCACCTTGTTGTTGGCGGGCAATACTCTGCTGACCTTCGATCCATTCATCGTGGCGTCGAATCCGCAATAATCGGGCAAGGGCCATGTTCGGCATGTCGCGCGCATGGCCTGTTTTGATGTTTCTTAAAAAGAATACTTTCCCGATAAACTTCGGACTGAATATTTAAAATTGATTTATTGTTTCCATTCTCCTGAATAATTGCCCCGCTGCGCGGCAGTATAGTCAATTGTTTCCCTTTCTTTCCTGTCGAAGCGTAAGCCCTTCGTTTCAGCCCTTATTCCCTGCGTGCGCTTTGCACTGTCCATCGTATAATATGTCCGCAACAACCATCCTTTCAGGTGCCGGGCACCGTTTATAGCAGCGACGCGCTTGCGAAGAATAACAATGGAACAATTGACAGAACTTGAGCTGGAATGCTTCCAGCTGCGCCATGGCGATGGCCGGGCGGACCGCTGCGTGGACTGGGCCGTGGAGCGCTTGCGCCTGGATCAGGAGGGCGACGACCTGAATATCGTGCTGCTGGCCAGCGCCCGGGGCATGGACGAGGTGCTGGCGCTGGCCGAGGCCATCATCGGACGCTATCGTGGCGACGCGCGCCTGGAGGAACAATTCCTCGCCGGCAAATACCTCGTCGAACTGCGCGCCGCCTACCTGGCAGGCAGGGAAAGCGTGCAATCGCTGGACGCCAGGCTGACGCGCTTGTATCCGGCGCTTGGCTATCCTGACTGGCTGGTCATGCTGAGCCGCAATTGCGAATACGCGATCGACGTGCCCGACTTTGAGCAGCCGTTCGAGCGGGAGTTCGATTACCTTGCGGGCTTGTGGGCCGAGGCCGGTAATGTTGCCGAATTTGAGCAGCAATATTCCCGCGAGACGTCGAACCGGCACGATGTGAGCGCTACCTGATGCAGAACGCACTATGAAGAAAATCGATATCTTTGTCTGTTCCGAGGCCGAAATGCGCGCATGTGCCAACTGGCAGGATGCTTTCAATGCGTTTCCCGTCACCGGCATCACCTTGCCCGGCGAACTGGATTTTGTGTCACTTGGGCAATTATTGACGCAGTCGGCAGCATCTGCCCTCCGGCCGGCGACGATGCATGGGCGCGAGCTTTACGTGTTTACGGACGCCATAGCGCGGGCGATCGGCGGCATGGCGGCCGACGAGTTGAGCGATATCGCGGTGGCATGGTCGAAGACGGCACCTTGGGCCGGTTCGGATATCAATCCCTTCGACTTGGCGGGATTTCTCTTGGAGCTGCAGTCGGCCTGGCATCAATCCGTGACACCGGACAAGGCGCTGTTTGCGTGGATCGACGCCTGATGCCGGCATACTCATGGGGGTGATCGCTATCGTATAATTTGCGCAATTCTTTTCGCTGGGAATAATGTGCAAAACAAGACGATAGGACTCATCGGCGGCATCGGCTGGGCTTCCACCCTGGAATATTACCGCTTGCTCAATGAAATGCTGGTGGCGCGCATCGGCCCCGCGCACAGCGCGCGCATCATGCTGGTCAGCATGGACCAGGCCGATTTCGTCGCGCACGCGGCGCAGCCCGGCACGCAGGCGATCGAGCAATTCCTGGTCACGCAAGGGCAGCGCCTGCAAGGCATGGGCGCGGACTTCTTTTTGCTGTGCGCGAATGGCGCGCACCGCTTCGCGCCGGCCGTCGTGCCGCGCATCGGCTTGCCTTTTATCAGTATCGTCGAGGAAACGGCAAAGCGGGTGCAGCAGTCGGGCGTACGCAAGGTGGGCTTGCTGGGCGTCAAACAGACGATGGCGGGCAGTTTTTATCATCAGGCGCTGGAGCAGCAGGGCATCGCGACGGTGACGCCCGATGCGGCCGACCAGGAAATCCTGCACGACATCATCTATACGGAGCTGGTGCAGAATGTCTTTACCGACGCTAGCCGGAACATTTTCCTGGAAATCATCGAGAAACTGCGGCTGCAAGGCGTGCAGGGCGTGATATTGGGTTGCACGGAAATACCGCTGCTGATCCAGCCCGGCGATGTCGACTTGCCGCTATTTAATACCACGGCCATTCACTGCGAGGCGGCGGTGGCGTTTGCCATTGCGGAGTAGCGATCCTGTCAATGTCCTCTGCGCGATACGAGTAGCGATCTGGGTCATTCACGGACATTTTGAGCGGTACGGCCACTTTTAAGATCGCTACTATTATGATCAGGCGCTAAAGTCAGCTTCTGTCAGTCGCGAACTTGAGTATTTGACGTTCATCGTCTGCGGCCACTACCTGTACATTTTCAGCCAGCAAATCTTGCCGAATCTCTTGGAATGCATGGTAAGGCTTGGTGTTGGCTGCCGGTTGAGTGACGGGGAACAAGACCTTTGGTGGTAGTGCATTGCGTTTGCGTAGGCGCCGGACTTTGTCAACCCATTGACCACCATGCGTAAGGATCTTGGTGCTGTCGCCTTGGGCAAGGTACAGTGGTTTGATCACTCGCTCAGCTTTGCCTTCAATCATGTCGACAAAGGGAAAGTTTACGGCGAAGTCCTCCGTACCAACCTTTTCACGTTGATATCGCGCTCCGATTTGCGCGTTGAGGAGGAGTTTGCGAACATTGTTTTCCAATAAACGCTCTTGGTATTCCTTGGTTACAAAGTTGCGTTCGACATAATGATCAAAGAGCTGCAGAAGTTTGGCCTTTGGATCCTCCGCCAAGACGACTCGTTGATCGGCAAACTGCAGCATCGCTTCTCGTGGGCGTACCACTTCAGCAAACAGATTTCTTGCGAGCACTATATCTGGCTGTGTTTTTCGTCCATCTAGTGCCAGCCGACGAAGCTCGAGAGCGAAGCGATCCATCTCTTCTTTAAAGAGTTGGCGGCCATCCAGATAAATTTGACGGTCAAGCTGATGAAAGAATTGCGTGATACGGCCATACCGCTTCAGTATGCGGAAGCCAAAGAAGCGCGCTTCGGGTGCGATCAGCGCAATACCGACGTTGGCGAACTCTCCGGTTTCGACAAACGGGCGAAATCGCAAAAGAGCATATTGGCAGGCGAACTTTTTCATGGGGTATTCCAAAAATCTTCTCGGCGGCACCGTTGCAGGCATGCTTCGATTTCATCCCATGTCACATTTGCTGGGACGCCCTCGTCAACATACCACCAAGAGTCAGGTATGTTAGCACGGATATTCGCCAATTTTGGCAAAATTGCCTCCAGTTTCCTTGCGTAGTGTTCGCGTTGAAAATGGTCGCTAAAAATGTCATTCCACCTGCTCGCAAACACATGCGTTTTCAGGAAGTTGCTCGAATCAAAGTGTCGATCAAAGGCTTGGTTATGGTCGATCACGACCAACTCTGAACTCTGCATGTCCCAAAGCAAGTTAGGATTGCCGCCACGTGCGGTTAAATGACGATCTTCGTTATGCAACCACCAGTCGAAAACCAACACATCGCTTGCCAGTTGATCCGGCACAAGGTCTCGTGTGATCGCTGTCAGCTCTTGTGGATGTGGAAGCTCTTTCGATGCAAAGACTATCCCGCTACCGAGTTGGCTGATATTGGGAAATGCATCTGCCTCGATGAGTTCCTCAGCTACTTCGGCCAATGCATACTCCGCGATGGGAAGGCCAAATTCGGTGGCTAGTTGCGCCGAGACCCACTCACAAATCTGGCTACGCCGACCAGCCCCTTTGCCTTTGATAAAGTAAATCGCCCCATCGTCGCCTCGGCAAATAAATGGCTCGGTTATGCCTTGCTGCGCTCGCCCGAGAACCTCGTCAATGAAGATGGTCGCGGTACTCACAGAGGACAGCTTTCAGATGTGTATCTGGCGATGATTGCTTTGTTCATGGCTTGCACATTCATCATGTAAAGAAATCGGATGCGCAGGAATTGCGAAATCCGATCTTTATTCATGATATAGGAAATGATAACTATCCTAAGAAAATTATCCTACCAATGCGCAAGCATCAAGCCGGCTGCGCGCCGCCCACATTCCGGCTGCGGTTTTCCACCAGCACGGAAATACCGAGCACGACGATGCCGCCGCAGGCCAGCATGGCGCCCACCCAGCCCGTCGAGCGCAAACCCATGCCCATGGCGATGGCGATGCCGCCGGCCCAGGCGCCCAGCGCGTTGGCGATGTTGAAGGCGGAATGGTTGAGCGCGGCGGCCACCGTTTGCGCGTCGCCGGCCACGTCCATCAGGCGCGTCTGCACGGCCGGGGCGACGGCGATGCCGGCGCCGATGGCGAACAGGTTGATCGCCGTCAACCAGACATTGCTGCTGGTATAGGTAAACGCGGCCAGCGCGGCCACGTTCCACAGCAGCACGCCAAAGATGGTCCACAGGCGCGAGCGGTCGGCCAGCCAGCCGCCGATCAGATTACCCACCGTCATGCCCACGCCGATGATGGCCAGCAAGATCGAGATGACCAGCGGCGACACTTTCGTGATTTCCAGCAAGGTTGGCGTAATAAACGTGTAGACGGCGAACATGCCGCCGAAGCCGATCGCCACCATCAGCAGGGTCAGCCACACTTGCAGGCGGCGGAAAACGCCCAGTTCGCGGCGCGGGCTCGAATCGCCGGCGGCGACCATGGGCACGAAGATGCGCACCATCAGCATGGTCAATAACCCCAGCGCGGCCACCAGCAAAAAGGCCGAGCGCCAGCCCAGGGTCTGGCCGATGTAGGTGGCCAGCGGCACGCCGAAGATATTCGCCACCGTCAAGCCCATCAGCACGCGGGCGACGGCCTGGCCGCGCCGGTCCGGTTCGGCCAGGGCGGCTGCCACCAGGGCTGCCACGCCGAAATACGCGCCATGCGGGATGCCGGCCACGAAGCGGGCGACGACCAGCAAACCGTAGTTGGGGGCGATGGCGCTGAGCAAGTTGCCGCCCGCGAACATCAGCATCAAGCAGATCAGCATCAGCCGGCGCGGCATGCGCGCCAGGAAGATGGTGATTAATGGCGCGCCGATGACCACGCCCAGCGCGTAGGCGCTGATCATGTGGCTCATCTGGGGCAGGGTCGTGCCCAGGTCGTCGGCCACCACGGGCAGGATGCTCATGGAGGCGAATTCGCCCGTGCCGATGGCGAGGCCGCCGATGGCCAGGGCCAGGTCGGCATAGCCAGCGCCAAAAGGCGCGGTGACGCGCGGAATCAGGGGATCTACGGAGGCGTGCATGTTCTTGTTGTTTGGGTAAAGAATGACAGGGTGGAGAGGCGCGCAGTGGCCCGGCCGGAAGTGGCAATGCGCCACCAGAGTCGACGGCTGGCCGGTATTTTCGGGCTATAACAACTGCCCAAGGACAACATTGTAAAAGATTCGGGCAAGTTCTGCCGGGCGGCGGCCAAAATATGCTGCACTGCACCTAACAGCGCTTGCTCTTGTTGTTAACGATAACACGGAATGCCTGCGATTCCGCCACAGGGCCGGCGAAGAAAATCCGGCTGTGGCGGAAATGGTCTTCGCGGCTTGTTACTTCGCCAAGGATTGCTGCAGCGCTTTCAATCCTGCCACATAGATGCCGTGGAACAGCGCCGTGACTTCCTGCTCGCTCACACCCACGGGCGTGAAGCGGCCGGACCAGGTGACCCTTGCCCCAGCGCCGTCCGCCAGGGGTTCAACTTGCAGGGTAGACAGGTAATCCGTGGCGGGAAACGGCGCCTGCAAGATGGAGTAACTGTAGCGGCGCGCCGCATTGTCGTACGCTTCGAGCTGTTCGACGATGACGTCGCCGGCCGGATTGGCCAGGTGGCGGATGCGGCCGCCGCCGCTCAAGGTGCTGCTGGGAATGTAGGGCAGCCAGTCGGGCAGCGAGTTGAAGCCGCCGATCAGTTGCCACACTTGCGCCGGCGTGGCGGCGATGTCGATCGAGGTGGTGGTGTGTGCCATGGTGTGTTCCTGTATATATTAGTTGGCGCCGGTTGGCAGCGGGGCGAACGGCGACACGAGTTGCTCGGCGCGCATGTCGTGCCAGAAGGCGGCCGGGATGACAGCGTGTAACGCTTGCTGGTCTTCGGCCAGGCGTTCCGGACGGCTGGCGCCGGGGATCACGGCGGCGACAGCGGGATTGGCCAAGGAAAATTGCAGGGCGGCAGCCTTGACGCTGACGCCGTGGCGCGCGGCGATGGCCTTGATCTTTTCCACTTTCGCGATGATGGCGGGCGAGGCTTTCTGGTATTCGAAGTGGGCGCCGCCGGCCAGGATGCCTGAGCTGTAGGGACCGCCGACGACGATGTCGACGTTCTGGCTTGCCGCGGCCGGCATCAATCGCTGCAGCGCCCGTTCATGGTCGAGCAGGGTGTAGCGGCCGGCCAGCAGGAACGCGTCCGGTTGCGCTTCGCTTAAATCCAGGGTCAGTTCCAGCGGTTCCACCTTGTTCACGCCCACGCCCCAGGCCTTGATGACGCCTTCTTCGCGCAAGCGGGTCAGCACGCGGAAGGCGCCTGTGCGGGCAATCTCGAATTGCGCCAGCCAGTTGTCGCCATGGAAGTCTTGCGCGATGTCATGCACCCAGACGATGTCGAGGCGGTCCGTATCCAGGCGTTTGAGGCTGTCTTCAATCGAGCGCAGGGTGGCGTCGGCCGAATAGTCATCGACGATCTTGTTCTTGCGGCCGAATTCGAACAATCCCCCTTTTTCGCCCAGTTCGCGGCTGGCCGGGTCTTCCAGTTCGTCGAGGATCAGGCGGCCCACCTTGGTGCTCAGCACGTAATCGTCGCGGCGGCGCTGTTTCAGGGCGGCGCCCAGGCGCAGCTCGGCCAGGCCGGCGCCGTAGAACGGGGCCGTGTCGAAATAGCGGATGCCCGATTCCCAGGCCGCGTCGACGGTGGCCAGCGCTTCTGCTTCGGGAATGTTGCGGAACATATTGCCCAGCGGCGCCGTGCCGAAACCCAGCTTGCCCGTCAGTAAGTGTTTGATCGTCATGGTGTTTTTCCTTCAATGAGTGAGTGAATGGAGACAGAATAGCTGGACAAGTTAAGCCTGTCCAAGACATAATTGGCGCAACTTGAGTCCTGAAAGGTCTGATATGCTGGACATGCGCCAATTGCAATACTTCATCGCCGTCGCCGAGGAAGAACACGTGGGACGGGCCGCCGAGCGCCTGCATATTTCCCAGTCGCCGCTGAGCCGGCAAATCGCCCAGCTCGAAGACAAGCTCGGGTTGACCCTGTTCGAGCGCAGCGCGCAGCGCATCCGCCTGACGCGCGACGGCCATACCTTCCTGGCCGAAGCGCGCGCTTTTATTACCCACGGGAACCGGCTGGAAGCGCTGGCGAAACGCCTGGGGCGTGGTGACGAAGGGGGACTGTGCATTGGCTACATCGAGAACGCCATGCATGCGGGCGTGTTGCCCGACGGTTTGCGCGCCTTGCGCGCCACGCGGCCGCAAGTCCACGTTGCCCTGTACAACCTGCATTCGGCCGAACAGATCGAGGGCTTGCGCCAGCGCAGCCTCGATATTGCCTTGCTGTGCGAACCGCCGCTGCCGAACGACCCGGACCTTGACTGCGCGCAAGTGCTGAGCGACCCCATGCTGCTGGCCTTGCCGGAAAGCCATCCCCTGGCGGCGCAAGCGGCGCTGACGCCGGCCGACCTGGCGGGCCAGGAGTGGATTGCCGTGCTGCACAAGGAAAGCGTGCTGAAACACGATAACTTCATCGCCGCCTGCGCGCGCGCCGGTTTTACGCCCGATATCCGCATGGAAGCGACGGAGCCGCTGACGGCGCTGGGCCTGGTGGCGGCCGGGCTGGGCATGGCCATGATCCAGCACAGCCTGCGCCAGCACGCGCCGGCCGGCGTCGTCGTGCGCGAACTGCCGTGGTTCAGCTACCGCACGCCCCTGTGGCTGGCCTGGCACAAGGTGAATCTGCGTCCGCTGGTGGGGATTTTCCGCGCCACCTTGCTGGAACAGGCGGGCGCGCTGGCCTGACGGGGCGCCCGCCTGACCGGCCCGGCATCATGCGCTGCCGGGCCGCGGAGCGCGTGGCGTAGGCTTGGCGATGACGGGGACATCCGTCAGCCTCGCTTTCAGGCGCGCAAACTGCGGCCAGCAGGGGATGGCCAGCTTCTGGACTTGCTGCGCTTGCCGCTCGGCTGGCAGCTTGCTCCAGGAATCGACATGCAGGTGCCCGTTTTTGATATCGATGCTGTAACGGGCCGTGTACAGCGCTGGCGTATCCTGCACTTCGAACTGCCAATGGTCTTCGTTCCTCTTCTTCGTCACGCTACGGTGATGGATGCTGGCGAACAGCGTGCCATCCTTGCATGGGGACAGCGATCGAATGCCGATCAGCGGCGGGTAGGTCCTGGTCTTGCGTTGCCTGTCCCACCACTTGTTTTCCTCATGGGCATCCCTGTCGCCGATCAGCGCATCGGGCGAGTGCGTCATCCACCTTGGCTTGTCGATCAGCCCGCGCAGGCAGCTGATGACCGAGGCGTGCGTGGCGCACGCCATGCCCCATGGCCCGAAAACCCAGAGAAAGTGCGGGTCGACGTCGATGCCGCCATAGCTGCCCCACGGAGACGGCACGTAGCGCAGTGTGTTTAGATAATCAACATAGATGTCGCCGGACGAGGCGAGCGCGCCATACAGGATGGCATGCTCTTCGCCCTTGCCTTGCAGTAACTCTGGCGGCATGGCGTCCCCGTGCGGATCGCCAGGCAAGGTGGCGGGCGGGTGGTGAAGGGCGCGCACATTGACGATGCCGGATTTGGTGGTCGCTTTCCAGCCGATTTCCTGCAAGGTGTCGCTGGCACCGATCGCAAACAGTTTGACGGCGCCACTGTTGCCATCATTGCGTGCCGCATACACGAACGAGGTATCGCGCTCCTTGGGGGAGGGGATGGCCCAGACGTCATGGAATTTATCCGGAGAAATCATGGCGCGGCCAGAAATGTCGACGGCGGCCGGGTCTACCCAGCCGTGCTCCATGTCTCCGTTGTCGGACAATACCCAGTGCTGGCAAAAAAAGATGCGATAGCGGGCCTGCAGCGAGCCCGCGAATGTTCCGGGAATGCTCATGGCGAAGCGGTGGCCGCGGTCGTAAGGCCCCATTTGCAACAGGGTCCAGTCAGCGGGTTCCATGACCTTGCCTCCCGTGGCAGCGTAGAGGTCGGACTTGTTCCTGTTTCTATTGTTATAGTTGTTGTTCAGGTTACTGTTTTCACTGGCGCCGAGGTAGACGAACAGTCCCCGCGCGCGTGCCACCGGCTCGACGGCCTGCATGAACCGCAAGATCAGATCGTTACCGTCGTCCCACAGCTTCGGTATCGCCTCGACGGTGGCACTGAGCATCATCAAACGATCATAGATCGCGTCGAATTGGTGCTGGAACCTCGTGTAGTCCGGGTTTTTACTCGAGGCGTCGTCCAGCCGTTGATTCACCACGGCAAGGTTTGCCATGGATGCCAGTGCCATGTTGGCGAGCAGGGAATCGGCGTAGGTGCGGCAGAAAACGCCCAGGATTTCCGGCCATTGGGGCAGTTCCTGGGTTTTCGGATCCTTCAGCCATTCCGCGGTCGCCCATTTTTTGTATAGCAGGGAAATCTTGTCGTGCGCCTTGTTGATGGAAACGAGGCAGGTATCGAGACCTTTGTGGAACGTCCTGAGGTCCTCTTCCGTCTTCATGGGAAGTTGCAACAGGAGCGGCAGGTCTGCTCGCATGCGATACACGGTGCGCGTATATTCGTCGACGACATTGGCATGCTCTTGCGCGTTGCGCAGTTTTTCGTCCGCGTTCAGCCCCTTGATCGCCTCGATGATCTGGTCCTTGAGGGAAGGCTGCTCTTCCCCGAAATACGTGAGGAGCTGGCCGACGAGGCCAAACAGCGCCGCAAACGCCACGCCATACGGACCTGCGGCGACAGAGAAGCCGGCGAGTATCTGCATGCCGGAAGCGCAGATAGTCATCAGCGCGGCACTGCCGTTGATATGGTCGCCGGCCTTGAAGGCGGCAGACGCGGACAGCATGGCGTCGACCATGTCGGGCAGGTTCTTGTCGATGGCGTCGAGGATATCCTTGGCATCTTTCCTGGCCTTGCCGCCTGATTTCTCGTCGTGCAAGATGCGCAGCGCATCCTCATACGTCGTCTGTATCTCGCGGGTTGCCGTCGCAATGATCTGGATCTGCTTGTTTTCCTTGGTCGATTGCGCATGCACGTTCATCAGCGCAAGCTGTCTCTTGATTTGGTCGGGATCGGCAGTCAAGTTGTCATCCTTCCATTGCGACGCAAGCGCTTGTTGGGAAAAGAAAAATATTGCATCCAGAATAACATGGGCGGCTGGGCGCAGAGGTAATATTTGATGGCGGCAAGCCAGCGCAGCGGCATGCGGCGGCCGGCACCCTGGCGCCACTGGACGAAGGAAGGGGATGGAATAGCCGTGTTGACGGGCAATATTGTCATGCAGTAAATTAAAATGGCTATGCTTTCGCTAGTCAGCCAGCCCCGCCTAGATTTTCCTGCTGCGCTTCAAGTGCAATGGCAGCAGCCACCACAGGCAGACGATGAGCGTGCCCATCAGCGCGCAGGCGACGATGCCGGCGACGTGGCCGAAGACTTCCGATATCACCAGATTCGTGCCCAAAATAAACGCCAGCGCCAGGGAAAAGGCACCGCACATCATGATGCGGTCGGCCACGCGCTTGAAGCGTTCGCGGTCTTGCAGGGGGCGCATCACGCGGTGCTGGATGGCCGGAGCGCTGAGCAGCACCAGGCTGGTCATGGAAAGGAAGAACGTGGCCAGGAAGACGATCTTTTCCGCCTGCACGATCTTCGCGAAGCCGCCGTTGAAGGGCAGGATGATGAGGAAGGCCGTCAGCATCTGCGCGCCCGGCAAGAGGATGCGCAATTCGCTGAGCAGGTCGGACAGATCGCCTTCGTCGTCTCGCTGGCTATTCTCGTCGTGTGGCGGGGTGTGCGGCATGGCGGCGTTCCTGATGGTGGCGATGGGCCCAGTCTACGGGGCCTTGTCCGTGCCGACTGTGGGCGGGCGCACCTTCAGACGCAGTGCGTGATGCGCTGGCGCAAGCGCCACAGCGGTGTCGAGACGATGGCGGTGGCGCTGTGCGAGGCGTCATGGCCGCAATGGCCGCAGCTGTGGCGCCGGTGCGGCGCCAGCGCGAAGCTGCCCAGGTCCAGGTGCGGGTGGCCGCAGCGGGCGCAGTCGCTGCAATCGAGCGGCGTGCCGGCCTGCAAGGCGGCAACGTAGGCTTGCGCGGCGGGCGGCGTGAGGTTCAGCTGGACTATGTCGGGCGGAAACAGGCCGGGCAGGGCGCGGCAATCGATGGCCAGCGCGGCCACGTCGCGCGCCAGCAGGGCGCCGCCGTCATCGGCCCGGGCGCGCAGTTGCAGCAAGCCGTCCGGACCCAGGCGCAAGGTGGCGGCGTGGAACCGCATGGGATCGAACAGTTCAGGGTACAGCACATAGCCCATGGGGCTGGCGTGCTGGCGGCAACGCATGTGGCCTGTGGCCTGCCAGTTGGCCAGGTCGGCCTTGGCGCCCCAGTAGCACTGGTGCGTGCGGCACCAGTGGCGCGCCGCGCCATTGCGAAATTTTCCGGCCGGCAGCAGATCGCACAGCACGATGGCATCGCAGCCCGCCCCGGCGCGAAAATGGCCCGTGATGTGGGACGTGGCGACGGCAAGATCGCCCGTGCTCGCTTGCAGGGGCCAGCAAATGCCGGGCAGGGTCAGCGGCGTGGGCAAGCGCGCCTCCGCGCGGCGACCGGCGTGGCAGCCGCCATGGCGTAAAAAAGCCCGCCGGCTGGGGCGGGCCGTGCTGACGGGAATGCCTGCGGCATGGCCCGTTCTATTCTTCCGTATCGGCCAGGGTGACGATGGCGCGCGCCCACTTCGAGTATTTCAGGTTCGCCAGGTCGCGCACGGTCTTGATGTTGAACGCTTGCTTGAGCAGTTCCGCATCTTTCTCGCTCACGCCTTGCAGCGCATCGACGGGCGCATCGGCGATTTCCTTGAACGTCTTTTTTTCGTAGGCTTTGTCTACCGCTTTATTGATGTTCATGTGTTGATACTCCTCAGTAAGTAGGAAAATTAATTCTACACGGTTTTGTAAATCGTCAATTTACGCTTGCATGTTGTACCGAACTAAATATGATGGAGGTGGGTGAGGCTGCTGCCGAGCCTGTTTTTAGCCCGCCCGTTGAATTGTAAAAGTGACATTGTAATTATTCATAGTATAATTGTTGTGTGTGTCGGCGACTATGCGCCGGCATTACCGGACGCCGCTGTACGCGGCACTGATTGACAGCGTTCAGGAGAATACGATGAGTTTGCTAGACCAACTTGCAGGACAGGCGATGAGCGCTTTGGGCAACAAGGGGGCGGAGGGGGAAGCCCCGTCGGGACTGATGGCCAGCGTGATGGACCTGGTCAACCAGCATGGCGGCTTGCCCGGCCTGCTGCAGAAATTCCAGGAAAGCGGCCTGGGCGACCAGGTAGCCAGCTGGATCAGCACCGGCGCCAATGCGCCCGTCTCCGGCGAGCAGATCAAGGATGCGCTGGGCGCCGACACGATCACGCAAATCGCGGAAAAAGCGGGCGTCGCCCCGGACGCGGCTTCGGGCGGCCTGGCAGCCTTGCTGCCCCAGCTGATCGACAAGCTGACGCCGGACGGTCAGGTACCGGAAGGCAATGACCTCGTCAGCCAGGGCTTGAATATGCTCAAGGGCAAGATCTTCGGTTGATATTCATTGGCACAGAACTCAAAAAACCTCGCAGCGATGCGAGGTTTTTTTATGTGCAAGGTTTTGTGTGCGAACTATGAACGTCTGAAAAACGCCCAGGGCTAGGCGCCGCCCCGAAGACAGTACGCGAGTACGGCGAGGGGCAGGCAATAACGCCATGGGCGTTTTTCAGGCGGCGGCCATCATGCCGAAGTGGGGAGGCGCGCCGGTCAGCCTGGCCGTACTCCCCTCGACCAGATACGAGCAGTACCGTCTCCGCTCGGCGCTGCCGCCGCGCCTCTCCATCAGTTCGCTCAGCATGGCGACGGCATCGGTGGCCATCTTTTGCACGGGCTGGCGCAGGGTGGTGATGTCGTAGCTGAGCCAGCCGGACGCTTCCAGCGCGTCGAAGCCGGCCACGGACATCTGCAGCGGCACCTGGATGCCCATCTGGTGGCGCGCCGTGTCCAGGCAGCCGATGGCCATGATGTCGTTGCCGCAGATGACGGCGTCCGGCACGCGGCCCAGGCGGTCGATGACCTTGCGCAAGCCCCGGCCGCCGCTGGCGTAATCGTAGTTGCCGCTGACGACGATGGGCGCGGGCAAGCCTAGCGTGAACAGGCGGTCCAGCATGCCCGCCTTGCGTTCCTGCGCGACGGCCGAGTCGCCGGGGCCGTCGATGATGGCGAACTGGCGGTGGCCCGCGTCGGCCAGGCGCGAGACGAGCAGGCGCGCCGCTTCGCCCTGGTCGCACAGCACGGCATGCACGGCGTGTTCGCGGGGGCTGCGGTTGAACAGCACCAGCGGCACGTCGCGCCGGGCGAATTCAGCCATCTGCTCGTCCGACAGGCAGGCGGCGACGACGGCGCCGTCGACCTGGTATTGCCACACATCGCTCAAGACCTTGCCGATGTCCGCTTCGCGCTCCAGGGTAAACAATAACAAGCGCTTGCCGAGGCGGGCGATTTGCTGGCTCAGGTCGGACAACACTTGCGGATAGTACAGATTGGCCAGGTTGGAAATGATGACGGCCACCAGGTTCGAGCGCCGCGTGATCAGGCTGCGCGCGGCCGCGTTGGGGATGTAATCGAGGGTGATGGCCGCCTGCATGACCTTGGCATGCGTGGCTGGCGAGACGCTGGCGCCCGGCTTGAAGCAGCGCGATACGGCCGATTGCGACACGCCGGCCAGCAGGGCCACGTCATACGAGGTCACGCGCCGTCCGGCACCGGGTATGGCGCGGGCAGTGGTGCCGGGTGTCCTGGCTACAGTATTCTTTTTTCGCATATTGGTTTGGCAAGCAACCTGTCTCAAAGTATTCCTGCAGGCCCGGCCGCTTGTGGCGGCCTGGGCGGGAAAAATGAGCATAGCGAAAATATTTCCATGTGGCAAGACTGTTTTCTTATCCATGTTGCAAATAATTTGATTGAATGGCAAGTGGTATGCTTGCCCCTCAATCGGCACTGTCGCAGGGGCCGCTGCCATAGGGGCTGAGGCGTCCCGGCGGGTCCACGCGGCGGGCGCTGAAGTCGCTGGCCAGGACGGGTAATGGAAAATCCGCGGTGGCGCTCGCCTCCGTGCCGCTGACGGTGCCCCGCACGGTCAGGGCGACCTCTACCCAGGAACCAAAGTTGCGCGGATAGCTGATGGTCACGGTGGCCATGCCCAGCGCGTCGCTCAGGCCGCTGGCGCTGACGG
Organism: Janthinobacterium sp. GW460-12-1-14-LB5; assembly: GCF_059423585.1. Lineage (NCBI taxonomy): Bacteria > Pseudomonadati > Pseudomonadota > Betaproteobacteria > Burkholderiales > Oxalobacteraceae > Janthinobacterium > Janthinobacterium sp. GW460-12-1-14-LB5. The sequence goes on from NZ_JBWKYD010000002.1 coordinate 234,065, forward strand.
TCAGGGGGATGCCCGGGTCGAGCACGCCATTGCCGTTGCGGTCGTAGGCGGCGTCATAAATGCCGTTGCGCAAGACGTCTTCGTTGGCGCAGCTGTAGTGGGGCAGGGCCAGGCGCCACACGCCCGTGTCGGGGAATTCGGGCTTGTCCGCTTGCCACACATAATATCCCTTGGCATAGCGGCTGGGCCAGGCGGCGGCCGTGATGGCGACGCCGGACACGGCATTGCCGGCGCTGTCGGACACGAACACGGCAAAGTCCTTTTGCAGCACGCCGGCCGAATATTCGCGCAGCAGGCTGCCCGTGCCCAGCTTGATCGACAGCGCTTGCCGCGCCACCGTCAGGCGCACGAGGGCCGTGGCTGCCGCCTGCGGGGCGCCCTCGATGCGGGCCTGGATCAGCACGCCGTCGCGGCCGCTGTCGGCCGGACCCGCCACATACGCGGCCCGCGCCAGGCCGTCGCTGCCCGTCAGCACCCGGCCCGCCTGCCGCAGGTAGCCGCCGCTGGGGTCGCTCAAGATGGTGAACACGACGGGCGCATTCTTGACCAGGTTGTTCGCCGCGCCGTCGCGCACCACGGCGCTGATGGTGCTGATACTGGTGCTGGCGTTGTCGGCCGGGGCCGCCGAAGTGCCCGTATTTGCGCGCAGCACGGCCGGCTCCGCCTGCACGGCCAGCTTGCTTGCTGGGCTCAATGGCGCGACGAATTCCAGCCGCGTCTGCGCCGAAGGGCCGCCCGCCACGGCGGCCGTGACGGTGGCCACGCCCGCGTTGGCCGACTGAATATAGCTGCGCGGCAAGTTGCCGTTGCTAAAGATCAAGCTGGCGGGCAAGGCCTGGCTGCAGGCGCTGTCGCCGAACAGGCTGCCGCGCGTGGTGGACAGGCTGGCGCTGCCCGTTTGCGCCACGCCCGCCTTGTCGTAGCGCGTGTCGATGGCCTGGCACGCCAGGGTCGCCACTTCCGGCAGCACGTCCGCGCCGCTGGCGTCCTGGCCCACGGCCGGACTCAGGCGCAGGTCGCTGCCGGCCACGGCATACGCTTGCGTAGCGGCGGCGCCCAGCGCGCTGACGGACACGGCATCCTTGCCCAGGCTGTTTGCCGTCAGGCGCAGCACCAGCTGGCCCTGTGCATTGCTGAGCGCCGCGCCGCCATCCCTGACACGCAGGCCGTTGCCGGTGCCCGTGCTGTAGGCGATGGCGGCGCCGGCCACGGGCCGCTTTGCCGAGTCGCGCACGGTGACGGTGAGGTCGGCGCCCTGGCCCAGCATCAAGGCGGCCGGCCCCAGCAGTTCCACGCTGCTGCCCGTCACCGCCACCGTGCCCTTGCCGCTGCGCGTGCCCACCGTGGCTGTCACGGTGATGCTGCGGTTGCCGTTGGCGCCACCGGTGCCCAGCAGCGCGCGCGCCTGGCCATTCTTGTCCGTCACGGCATCGACGCTGCCGAGGATGCCGGAATCGGCGGCAAAGGAAATTTTTGCGTTTGGCAAGGCCAGGTTGGCGCCATCCTTGACGAGGGCCGTGACGGCCACCTCGCTGCCGGCCAGGCCCGCCGAGGCCAGTTCCGTGCTGGAAAACACCAGGTTGACGGCGCTGGCCAGGCTGGCCGGTTCGGGCGGCGTGACGGGCGGATTCACGGGTGGCGTCACGGGCGGGGTGACTGGCGGCTTCACGGGCGGCACAACGGGCGGCGGCGGGCTGCCGCCGCAGCCTGCCGTGCTGTGCAGCGAGCAGCCGGCGCCGGCCTGGGTATCGGTGCCGCCTCCGCCGCCGCAACCGGCCAGGAACACGAGGAAGGCAGCCAGCCAGGCGGCGGGCAGGCGGGGCAGTTGGCGCACGGGGGCGTAGGGCACGATGGGTCTCCGGAAGCTTGCCGAGTTGCTCGGCATCAATTTCCCAAGAGTAGCTTTTGCGCGCGGCCAGTACTTGATGCAAAGCAAGCTTATGCTGTTGACCGAGCCGAACGGTTTTTTCTGGTGCAATGGCCTGCGTTCTGATAACATAACGCCCCTTTATTCAGGGAAGGGTCGACATGGCCAATGCTTGCGGCGTCGATTTCGGCACGTCAAATTCCACGGTAGGCTGGGCGCGTCCCGGGCAGAGCACCATGCTCGGCCTGGAAGATGGCAAGACGACCCTACCGTCCGTCGTCTTCTTCAATGCGGAAGACGAGGAAGTCAGTTTTGGCCGCGCGGCGCTGGCCGGCTATCTGGCCGGTTACGAGGGGCGCTTGATGCGCTCGCTGAAAAGCTTGCTGGGCACCAGTCTCATCGATGGCCAGACGGAAGTGGGCGGCCGCGCCTTGCCCTTCCGCATGTTACTGGCCCAATTCATCGGCGAAGTGAAGCGCCGCGCCGAGCAGTCCGCCGGCCGCGAATTCACGTCCGCCGTGTTCGGCCGTCCCGTCTTCTTTATCGACGACAATGCGCAAGCCGACCAGCTGGCGCAGGATACGCTGGCCGAAGTGGCCCGTTCCGTCGGTTTCAAGGACGTCGCCTTCCAGTTCGAGCCGATCGCCGCCGCCTTCGACTACGAGTCGCAAATCGACAGGGAAGAGCTGGTGCTGATCGCCGACATCGGCGGCGGCACGTCCGACTTTTCGCTGGTCCGGCTGTCGCCGGAGCGGGCGAAAAAGACGGAGCGCCGCGACGACATCCTCGCCACGGGCGGCGTGCACATCGGCGGCACGGACTTCGATAAATACCTGAGCCTGTCTTCCGTCATGCCCTTGCTCGGCTATGGCAGCCGCCTGCACAACAATAGCGAAGTGCCGTCCAGCTACTATTTCAACCTGGCCACCTGGCACACGATCAACCTGGCCTATACCAAGAAAATCTGGGTACAGCTGGCCGACGTGTGCCGCGATGCGCGCGAGCAAGACAAGATGGGGCGCTTGCAAAAGCTGATCGACGAGCGCGCCGGCCACTGGCTGGCCATGAAGGTGGAAGAGGGCAAGATCGCCTTGTCCGACGCGGCCGAAGTGCAGCTGGAACTGGACCGTCTGTCGCCCGCGCAAAGCCTGTTGCTCAAACGCACGCAATTCGACGACGCCATCGGCCATTTGTGCGGTTCCGTGGAAGAAACCGTGCTGCGTTTGCTGCGCGACGCGGGCGTGGCGCCGCAAGACGTCGACACCGTGTTCTTCACGGGCGGATCCAGCGGCGTGCGCTTGCTGCGCGAAAAGATCGCCGCCCTGGTGCCGGCCGCGCGCAAGGTCGAAGGCGACTTGTTCGGCAGTATCGGCGCCGGTCTCGCGCTGGACGCCGTGCGCAAATTTGGTTGATAAAATGTGCATGGCGGCGTTGCCGCGTCTTGCCGTACTAGTGTACTGTCTGCGACGCGGCGCCTTGCCCTGCGCATTTTATCGATACACCCACTGTTGCACCCACGAAAGAGCGCCCCATGAATGTGTTTGACAAACCGATCGTCATGATCGACTTCGAGACGACCGGTTTATCTCCCGACATGGGCGACCGCATCACGGAAGTGGCGGCCTTGCGCATCGAGGGCGGGCAGATCACGGACCGCTATGTGACCCTGATCAACTGCAATGCCCGCATTCCCGCGTTCATCACGGGCTTGACGGGCATCACGCAGGCCATGGTGGACAAGGCGCCGCCCGTGGCCCAGGTAGTGCCGCAGCTGCTGGATTTTATCGGCAGCGATGCCTTGTCGGCGCACAATGCCAGCTTCGATGAAAAATTCCTGCGCGCGGAAAGCGCCAGGCTGAACCTGACGCCGGCGCACCAGTCGCTCGTGTGTTCCTTGAAACTGTCGCGCCGCGTGTTTCCCGGCCTGTCCAGCTACAAGCTGGGGCTGCTGTCGAGCCAGTTGGGCATCGCCTTCAAGAGCGCCGCCCACAGGGCCGAGTCCGATGCGGAAGTGGCGGCGCAAGTGCTGATCCATATCGGCCGCCATTTGCGCAGCAGCTACGGCATCGCCGATGTCGACGCGGATTTGCTGGTGTCGCTGAACAAGCTGGCCGCCGCCAAGGTACCGCAATTCCTGCAAAAGCACCCATCACGCCGCTGATCTCCGCATCGCCTACAGGCGGGCTCATCAGAACGATATAATTTTGTTATTTCCTTTGAGCCTGCTCAAGTCCTTTCCCCGCATCGAATTTAAAATTTAAGCAACACACGATTTCGCCGCCCTGGGCCGCCGTTTTGCGCGTGCTGCCGGCAAGCGCAATGTGGATGGGGGCGCACATGGACAAGCACCAGACTGCCAGAGATAGCCACCAGGCGTATATCTGGTTCCGCACGGCTGCCGAGCAGGGCAATGCCTACGCCCAGTTCAACCTGGGCCTGATGTACAAGAAGGGCGAGGGCGTGGCGCAGGACGATGCGCGCGCCTTTGTCTGGCTGCGCCTGGCCGCGCTGCAGGGCCTGGCTTTCGCGCAAAACCACCTGGGCGCCCTGTATTACCACGGCCGCGGCGTGGCGCAGAGCGACGAGGACGCCGTGCTGTGGTTTCGCCGCGCGGCCGCGCAGGGCGACGCCTCGGCGCAGCAAAACCTGGGACAGATGTACCGCAAGGGACGCGGTGTGCTGCAGAGCGACGAGCTGGCCCTGGCGTGGTTTTACCGCGCCTCCGAGCAGGGCGTGGCCAGCGCGCAATCCTTGCTGGGCGAAGCCTATGCGCAAGGGCTGGGCGCGAAAAAGAACGATGCGCTGGCCCTGGCCTGGTTCCGCAAGGCCGCCTTGCAGGGCGATGCGCAGGCGCAGCTGAACCTGGGTCTCGTCTACAAGCGGGGCCAGGGCGTGGCGCAAAGCGATGCGCAGGCGCTGGCCTGGTTCCGCCAGGCCGCTGCGCAAGGCCTGGCTGTGGCGCAGCGGCAGCTTGGCGTGGCGTATGCGGAAGGCCTGGGCGTGGCGCCCGATCAGTTGCGCGCCTACGCCTGGCTGCAGCGGGCGGCCGAGCAGGATGACGCCGACGCCCAGTTCAACCTGGGCCTGATGCTGGCGCGGGGCCAGGGCGTGGACCGGGACGAGGCGCGCGCCGTCGCCTGGTACCGGCGCGCCGCCCTGCAGGGCCATTGCATGGCGCAATACAATCTGGGCGGCATGTTTGCGGGCGGACGCGGCGTCGCCCGCGACTTGCGCCAGGCGCTGGACTGGTATGCCCGGGCGGCGGACCAGGGCGCGTCGAATGCGCAGTTCAACCTGGGCGTGATGTATGCGAATGGCCAGGGCGTGGCGCGCGACGCGGTGTGCGCCGTGCGCTGGTATCGCACGGCCGCCGAGCAGGGCGATGCCAGCGCGCAAAACAACCTGGGCGTCATGTATGCGAACGGCCATGGCGTGCCGCAAGACGATGGCCTGGCCGTGCAATGGTATGCGCGCGCGGCCGGCCAGGGCCATGCGCTGGCGCAGTACAACCTGGGCGGCATGTACAACAGCGGGCGCGGCGTGGAGAAAGATCCCGTCTGCGGCTACATGTGGCTGGCGCTGGCTGCCGAGGGCGGCGACAGCGGCGCGGCCCGGGCCAGGGAAGCGGCTGCCGCCAGGCTGGAGCCGGCGCAGCTGCAAGAGGCGCAGCAGCGCATGCGGCAATGGCACCAGGTGCGCTTCCCGCCGCTGCCGCCGAGCGACTGAGGCACGGGTGCCGCGCGCGCAGCGATGCGCACCGCATGCGATAATTGCCGAAGAGCATGTCGCGCAGGCGGCGCGGTTTTCGGCACAGTGAAAGGTGGAACATGGTAAGGCAGGCAGGCGAGGATGCATCCGAGCAAAAAGTCATCGACGACATCGCCACGCATGGCTGGCATGGCGTGCATATCAGTGCCGATGAAGAAGGTCCCGGCTATGCCTTCACCATAGGCGCCGGCCACAGCTTCGGCCAGCCTGAATTTCTCATCATGGGCTTGCCGCGCTCCACTGCTCATCAGATACTCGACGTGGCGCTCGATGCCGTGCGCAGCGGCGCCATCACGGATTTTACTGCCACCACGGACGCCTTGCTGGAAGGCCATCCATGCGCCTTCGTGCGCGTGCCCGTCGAGCAATACCGCAACTACGTCGGCTATGCGCGCTGGTATTACCAGGGCGATGATTTTACCGTGTACCAGATCGTCTGGCCTTCGCGCGATGGCCATTTTCCATGGCAGGCGCAAGCGAGCGCGCAGTACGTGGAAAGCCAGCCCCTGCTGGGACCGGCGCCGCTGGCCGCATGACGAGAATCGCAACCGGCACGGCCACCCTGTGCGTGTTCGACCCGGCCCTTCTGCGCCACAAGCTCGGCGATGACTGCGACTGGTGGAGCCTCCCTAGTGCGGAACTGGCGGCCGTGAATGCGGGACACGTGGCGTTTTTCAACGTGGGCGGCGACGGCGCGTATGACATCGCCTTGCACGCCGAACTTGCCGAGCCCCAGGTAACCGTGCATCTGACTGTCGCCTCGGGCCGCGTCTTCATCGGCGCCGGCGAAGACGTTACGGGCGGCGGCCTGGAACCGGACACGGCTTATGGCGGCCTGTTCCTGGACGTTCCCGTGGGCAACTGCCGCGTGCAGGCGCGCCGCGATGGCGAGCGCATCAGCCTGGCATTCGTGCCCGATGCGCGCGGCAGCAATGCGTTTGACGACCTCGTGCGTATTTGATGCCCCGTTGAGCCCTGGCTAGGCATCCATGCGGGCCACGCCCGTGCCTTGCCGCCTATCCAGAAACAGGCTGTTGCCGTGGATTTTCTTCGCTTGCTTCTTCGCTTCGGCCGCCTGCGTGGCGATCTGATGGTGCGTGTAGTACTGGTGCGCCTCGACCTTGATCACGCCCAGCGACAGGCTGATCAAGGAATAAAACACTTTCTTGCCTTGCCGGTCTTCGCTGATGTAGCCGCCCCGTTCGCAGTCGCCCGTGCTGTAGTAGGCGAGGATGGCGGCCGCGAAGTCGTCCAGCATGGCGTGGCAGCGCGTTTCCCAGTCTTCGCTCTGGAACAGGATCATGAAATCGTCGCCGCCGATGTGGCCGATGAAGTCGCGGTTGGGGTCGCAATGGCTGCTGAGGATTTCTCCCGTCAGCTGGATCACGTCGTCGCCCTTGCGGTAGCCGTACACGTCGTTGAAGGGCTTGAAGTGGTCGAGGTCGCAATAGCAGACCCAGAAGCGGCTGCCGCTGTGCAATAAGCGGTCGATATGCTCGTTGATGGGCACGTTGCCGGGCAGTTGCGTCAGCGGGTTGGCGTAGCGGGCCGCATTGATCTGCATCTGCGTGATTTCGCGCATCAGGTCGTGTCCCGTGCCCATGCCCAGGTAGCGGCCGTGTTCGGTGATGATGAAACCGTTGAACAGGTGGTGGGCGCTCGATTGCACCATGGTGTAGCTGAGCTCCTGCAAGCTCGTTTCGTGGTCGGCGATCAGGGGATTGGCATCCATGAACAGGCTGCACGATTTCTTGCCATACAGTTCGCGCTGGTAGGGACGGGCGAAGTGGTCGATCATTTCGAAGCGGCTGATCAGGCCCAGCGGCACGCCGTCGTCGACGACGGGGATGATCATCAGCTTCGGTTCCTTCAGGAAGATATCGTACACCTCGTTATTGTTTTTCTCGGGCGAAACGGCCGCCACGCGGTGCAGCAGCTTGCGGATGCTGGCGCCGTTCTTTTCCAGGCTGCTGCGCTGCGGATACACGGCCACGCCGTTGCGCCCCAGCGCCTGCACCACTTCGGCCGGCAGCGCCCGCGCCGGCACCGCATTGGGGCGGCCCAGGTGATAGCCCTGGCCGAACGCCACGCCCAGGTCGCGCAAGACCAGCAATTCCGTCTGCGCTTCGATGCCTTCGGCGATCACCAGGGTGCCCGATTTTTCCGCGATTTCCTGGATCGAGCGCACGAATTGCAGTTTCACGGGGTCATTATTGATGCCCTGGATGAAATGCATGTCGATTTTCACGTACTCGGGGCGCAATTCCGACCACAGGCGCAGGCTGGAAAAGCCTTCGCCCAGGTCGTCAATGGCGATCTGGAAACCCATGTTGCGGTAATGCAGCACCGCCTCGCGCATCAGCTCGTAGTCATACGTGGGCTGGTTTTCCGTCAGCTCGATGATGACCCTGTCCGGGTTGATGCCGATGTGCTCGATGTATTCCAGGGTTTCGCCATGGCGCGCATTGCGTAGCAGCAAGCATTCCGGGCTGACGTTGAGAAACAGTTTTCCTGGCAATTGCAGTTCCGCAAAGCGTTCCAGCACGACTTGCCGGCACAGATGTTCCACTTCCAGGGTCAGGTCATGCGCGCGCGCCACCTTGAACAGATTCATCGGCGCGTGCAGGGGGCTGTCGGACGGTCCCCGTATCAAGCCTTCGTAGCCGATGATGTCGCCGCTGTGCATGTGGATGATGGGCTGGAACAGCGCGCTGAGCTTGCGGCTCGCCAGGATATCGTGCAAGGCATCCGTCCCTTCGATGGTCATGGCGGCCGATGGCGGTTTCAGGTAAGCCACATTCGATGGCATCGCGCCGGGCGGCACGGCGGTGGCGGAAGGGAGGGCGAGAGTGTGCATAGGCGGCTGTGGCGGCACGGCCTCTGGACGGGCCATGAACAAGTTGCCTATGGTAAGGACTATTTATGACGGCTTGATGAAACGTATTTGCTTTTGATAATGTTTCTTGCATGAACGTCAGTTTGCCGATTCCGGCGAAAGCGAGATTTATCACGGCAATTCCTTGGAATTGTCCAAATAAAAGACGGCAAATCCACCGGATAACTGTGCTTTAAAAGTGGCAATCCGCGCTATGATTTCTCTTGGCGAAAGTCAACATGGGCAGCCGCAGCGCGAGTTTGAACGGCTTGCTTTCCTCGACATCCAACAATGAGACAACAACCCATGCAATTACGTAGTGCAACCCTCATATTCAGCTTGCTGGCCGCTTTCGGTGGCAATGCCCTGGCGCAAAACGCCGCGATGCCAGCGTGCCCGGCCGGCGATGGCGCCCCCGTGACGTATCCGGTCAGCAAAAAGGTCGACCAGCAAGACAGCTATTTCGGTACCACCATCGCTGACCCCTACCGCTGGCTGGAAGACGCCAACAGCGCGGAAACGGGCGAATGGGTCACGGCGCAAAACAAGCTGACGCAGTCGTACCTGGGCACCATCCCCGAGCGCGCCGCGATCAAGCAGCGCCTGACCAAGCTGTGGAATTATGAGCGTTTCTCTACGCCAACGAAGCAGGGCGGCCGTTACTTCTATAGCCGCAACGACGGCTTGCAGAACCAGGCCGTGCTGTACACGGTGAAAAAACTGTCCGACGAGCCGCGTTTGCTGCTCGATCCGAACACCCTGTCCACCGACGGCACGGTGGCGCTGGCCGGCACCTCGATCAGCCCGAACGGCAAATACCTGGCGTATGCCACGTCCGCTTCCGGTTCCGACTGGAACGAGTGGAAAGTACGCGACATCGAATCGGGCAAGGATTTGACGGACCACATCAAGTGGGCCAAGTTCTCGGGCGCTTCGTGGACCAAGGACAATAAAGGTTTCTTCTACAGCCGCTATGACGCGCCGAATGAAGCGACCAAGCTGGCCGATATCAATTACTTCCAGAAATTGTATTTCCACAAGATCGGCACGCCGCAAAGCGACGACGTGCTGGTCTTCGACCGTCCCGACCAGAAGGAATGGGCGTTTGGCGGCAGCACCGTCAGCGACGACGGCAATTACCTGATCATCACGGCCACGCAGGGCACGGAACGCAAGAACCGCGTGTTTTATAAGGACTTGCGCCAGAAGAATGCCAAGGTCGTGGGCTTGCTGGAAGAATTCGACGCATCGTACTCGTTCATCGACAATGACGGCCCCGTGTTCTTCTTCAAGACGGACAACAAGGCGCCGAAATCGCGCGTGATCGCCATCGATACGCGCAAGCCTGCGCCTGCCGACTGGAAAGAGATCGTGCCGCAAAGCGCGGAAACCCTCGTCGCCGTCAACCTGATCAACAACCAGCTGGTGCTCGATTACTTGAAAGATGCGCAAACGCAAATCAAGATCGTCGATCTGAACGGCAAGCTGGTGCGTGAAGTGGCCTTGCCGGGCATCGGTTCGGCCGGCGGTTTCGCGGGCAAGCGTGGCGACACGGAAACGTTTTACTCGTTCACCAGTTTCACGACGCCGGCGACCATCTACCGCTACGACATGAAGTCGGGCAAGAGCACGGTGTACCGCCAGCCGAAGGTCGATTTCGACCCGAACGCCTTTGAAACGCGCCAGCAATTCTTCACCAGCCGCGACGGTACCAAGGTGCCGATGTTCATCGTCTCGAAAAAAGGCATGAAGCTCGATGGCACGAATCCGACTTACCTGTACGGTTATGGCGGCTTCAATATTTCGCTCACGCCTAGCTTCTCCGTGGCAAATCTTGCCTGGGTAGAAATGGGCGGCGTCTACGTGATGGCCAACCTGCGCGGCGGCGGCGAGTACGGCGAAGCCTGGCACCAGGCTGGTACCAAGCTGAACAAGCAAAATGTGTTCGACGATTTCATTGGCGCGGCGCAATGGCTGGTGGACAACAAGGTCACCTCGCCATCGAAGCTGGCGATCGGCGGCGGCAGCAATGGCGGCCTGCTGGTCGGTGCGGCCATGACGCAGCGTCCGGACCTGTTCGCCGCGGCGATTCCGCAAGTGGGCGTGCTCGACATGTTGCGTTTCCACAAGTTCACCGTGGGCTGGGGCTGGGTGCCTGACTACGGCTCGTCGGACGACGCCGAGCAGTTCAAGGCGCTGGTGAAATACTCGCCGCTGCACAACCTGAAGGCGGGCGGCTGCTACCCGGCCACCATGATCACGACGGCCGATCACGACGACCGCGTCGTGCCTGCCCACAGCTTCAAGTTCGCCGCCGCCGCCCAGGCAGCGCAAGGCGGTGCGGCGCCCGTGCTGATCCGCATCGACAGCAAGGCGGGCCATGGCGCCGGCAAGCCGACGACCAAGCAGATCGAAGAAGTGGCCGACCGCTGGGGCTTCCTCAGCCGTTCGTTGAAGATGGCGCCGGTAGTGGCGGAGCCGGCCAAGGTGGCGGCGCAGTAAGCTCGCTGTAACCTTTTAACCCGAAGCAGAAACTGGGGTCGTACCCTCAGGGTACGACCCCGGTATTTGCATAGGGGTTATCCTCGCCAATACCCCCTCCCCAAATACGGCCTGAAACGGCAAATCCTTGCGCTGCGCGTAGCCGATATAGCAGTCGCACTTGAAGCGGGGGCAGGAGCGTTCCCGCAGCATCTCAGCCAGATCATCCACATACAGATTCCCCAGCCGCTCGGGCACGAAATGGCAGCGCGCCAGTTCGCCGTCGCCATCGACGGACAGCGACGCTTCGCCCGCCAGGCACGGTTTATTGCGCGAGGGCGACGGGCGGCGGTTTTGCGCGAACCACGGGTCGACGGCGTCGAGCCAGGCCAGGTCTTCCGCACTGTAATAGCCGGGGCCGCGCCTGTCGTAGGCGTTCAGCCACAGGTAGACGTGGGCGGGCAGCGCCGCGCGCAGGGCGCGGATGGCGTCCTGGTGCTCGTTCATCGCCACCACGCCGACGGAGTAGCGTACGCCCATGGCGTCCAGGCGCGCGCAGCGGGCGAGAAAGCGGGACAAGGTCGTCTGATCCGGGTGGTAGGTGCACCACAGGCCGACCTTTTCCAGCCCGTCCATCTTATCCAGCCAGTCCAGGGGGCCGGACAGATTCGTCTGCAGCGCCACCTGGCGCACGTGGGGCAGCGCCGCCAGTGTCTGTATCGCGCTCCGGTAGTGGCGCCGCACCAGCGCTTCGCCCCAGGGCGTGAACAGCACGCCAATGGGGTGCGCTTGCGCCGCTACCCAGTCCGTAAATCGCGCCACTTCGCGCGCATCGCGGGCCAGCGCGGCGCGGCTGTCGCGCTTCTTGGCGAACGGGCAGTAGCCGCAGGCGTAGTTGCAGCTGGCCAGGGTGCCGCGGTACAGCAGGGACAGCGTTGCCGCTTGCGCCGTCAGCACGCCTGGCCGCCTTCGGCCATCAGCGCGCGCACCGTATCGGACGCCAGCCAGGGGCCGATGGTATCGGCGTAGCTGTAGCCCCGCTCGTTCAGCCGCAGCAGCGGGCCTTCTTCTTCCACCAACTCCAGCGCGTGCAGCTCGGCCAGCTGCGGCAGATCAATCTCGCAGCGCGTGCCGAAGCGGGCCGTGTAGGCGTCGCGGTCCAGGCCCGGTTCCGTCAGCAGCGACTGGATCACGTAGCGGCGGCGCTGTTCTTCGCCATCGAGCTGGTAACCGTGTTCGGCCTGCGCGAAGCGCGCCTCGTCGAGCGCCAGGTAGTTGTCGATGATGTTGATGGTATCAAGCCGCGCCACCGCGTATTCGCTCGAGTAATGGAGGCTGGCCGTGTACGAGCGGGCGCCCGCACCCAGGCCCACCATGCCGTCATTCTGGCAGCAGTACGAAGGCCCGTCTTGTTCCGGCGCATGGGGGGCGCGGAACATGCGCATCGACACCTGCTCGTAGCCCTGGGCGCGCAAATGGTCGCGCGCGGCCGCGTACAGGGCCAGGCGGCTGTCGCCGTCCTGCGCCAGCATGATGGGACTGAGCGATTGCGCGCCCTGGCGGCGCGCCACTTTTCCAAGGCCCGTCTGTTCGCGCACGTACAGCGGATACAGATAGATTTCCTCGGGCCGGAAGGCCAGCGCGCTGTCGATGGAAGCGAGCAGGCTGGCGACGGTTTGCCCCGCGATGCCGTAGATCAGGTCCAGGTTCAGGGTGGGGAAGCCGGCCGCGCGTATCAGGCCGATGGCGTGGTGGACGGTGGCGTTTTGCTGGGGGCGGGCCAGCGCGCGCATTTCGCCGGCGGCAAAGCTCTGGATGCCCAGGCTGACGCGGTCGATGCCGTGCGCGCGGCAGACGGCCAGCCGTTCGGCCGTGATGGTTTCGGGCGACGCTTCGATGCCGGCCGGCGTTTGTTGCAGGTCAATGCCGAGGATGTCGCGCGCACCGCACAGCAGGGTGTCCAGCTGCGCGGGCGACAGGTAGGTGGGCGTGCCGCCGCCCAGCGCGAAGCGGGCAAAGCGCCGTTCGCCCAGGGCGCCGGCCAGGGCGCGCATCTGCACCAGCACTTGCCGCACATAGCGTTCGACCATGTCGGCGCTGGGGCGGGCCATGGCGAACAGGTTGCAAAAGCCGCAGCGCATCTCGCAAAACGGAATATGGATATACGCGAACAGGGCGGAGCGGTCTTGCCGCGCCCACAGTGGCGCCAGCGGCGCCGCCTGCGGCAAGGCGCGGTAGGCCGCCTTGTGCGGATACGAATAGGAATAGGCCTGGTAGGGCGTGTGGCGCATGCGCTGCGCCAGGGTGCCCGGTTGTTCGGAAGGGTTCACGGTGGGGATTCCTTGGGAAGTGTATCGGGGGCGATGAAGAAGTGCGCGTACGGCACGTTCCACACGCTGTCATGGGCCACCCGGTGGCCACGGTAGCCGTCTTCGCCATATGCGCTGCCGTGGTCCGAGCAGACGATGGCGAACGTGGGCGCGCGCGCGGCGCAGGCGGCAAACAGGGGCGCCAGCGCGCTGTCCACATAGCGCAGGGCGGCAGCGTGGCTGTCCAGGCAATCGGCGCGGCAGCCGGGCAGGTAGGCGCGGTTCGGCGTATGCAGGGCGGCCACGTTGATGAATAAAAAGGTGCGCTGCGCACCGTCCGCCAGGCGGTCGATGGCCAGCGCCACCTGTTTTTCGGTCGAATGGCGGCTGGCCACGCCCATGCCCGCGCTCCAGTGGCTTTCCTGGAACTGCGACGGCAGCACCGTGCCCAGCGCCGTTTGCTTGTTGAAGAAGCCCACGCCGCCAATGCAGATGGTGCGGTAGCCGCGCGCGGCCAGCGCGGCGGGAAGGTCCGCTTCTTCGAACGCAAACGTGTGCGGCGACGTCGTTTCGCTGCCGGCGAAGGCGGAAGCGAACAGGCGCGGATGGCGGCCCGGCGCGGCCGGCGTGGGCAAGAAGCCCGCGAAGAAGGCCTGGTGCGCCGCATACGTGAACGTGGCGGGCGAGTGCCGGCGTTCCCAGCCGCCGGGCGGCAAGAAGCGCCCCAGCACGGGCAATTCGCCCGCCTCGTACAGCGCTTGCGCCACGTCAAAGCGCAGGGTGTCGAGCGTGAGGAAGACGATATCGTGGCTGCCGACGATGGCGTGCATGTCGGGGATGGCCGGGGTGTTGTTAAACATGGGTCAGTTGCGCCGTGTAAGTATTGATGCCTTGCCACAGCAAGCCTGGCAGCAGGTCGCCGAAGGCGTTCGCTTCGAGAACGTGGGCCTGGCCGTGGCGCACGACGAGGTCGTAGCCCGTCACGTGGCTATGGGGGAAGGCGCGCGCGGCCAGGGCGGCAGTCTGTTCCAGCGCGGCCAGGTCGGCGTCGTCCAGCAGGCCGGACGCGTCGCCGCGCCGGTTGTCGAGGTGCAGATTCGTCATCATGCGGTCGCCGATGCGCGCCACCCGGTGCGCGGGCTGGCCTGCCACGGTCACGACGCGCAGGTCGTAATGGCTGTCGCCGCAGCGGGGCTTGTTCAGCCACGCTTCCGCGTACAGTTCCTGCGCGGCCAGCGCATCGACGAGGGCGGCGATGTCGTGTTCGGATTCGTAGCGCGCCATGCGTTTGCTGTTCATCAGGCGCGTTATGCCCTCCGTGCGGTGCAAGGTTGCCGAGGTGGTGGCTTGCTGGCGGCCCGTCTTGTTGCGGCGGTAGGCGACGACGCCGGACGCGGACGAGCCGTAGCGCGGCTTTAAATACACGCGGTCAAGCTGGCGTTCATGCAGCAGCGCCTGCAGATGGTCGTAGCCTTGCACGGGTCCCAGCAAGGCCGGTATCGGCACGCCGTGCGCGGCCAGGTGGCGCTGGCAGGCCAGCTTGTCCGTCATGACGGTGATTTCGCCTGGCGCATTGAATACGCGCGTTTGCGGCAGGTCAAGCAGTTGCGCCGCCAGGGCAGTCATGGCGGCCGTAAAACCGGCGAACCACGCATCCATGGCCAGCAGTTCGCCGTGTTCGGGCGCAGCGACCGGCGCACGCTCCAGCAGCCTGCAGCCTGCCTGCAGCAACAGCCGGTGGGCGGCAGGATCGTCGCCGGGCGGTTCGATTTTGAAGATGCCTGGCTGGCGCATTGCTTCATGCAGCAGGGCAGGCTGCGCCAGCCAGTCGCGCCATTCCAGCACCTGCGCGGGCGGCAGGCGCAATTGCGCGCGCGCCGCCTGCATCAGGCGCACGCGCTTGCTGCCCTGTGTCGCCAGCAGGGTGAGAGGCGTGTGCAAAGGGGGAATCCGCTTATTCGCCGACCGCCACGTAGCGGTAGCTTTCGCCGTCGTCCTCGTCCGCTTCCTGCGGGTCGTCCAGCACCACCTCGAAGGGCAGCGCCTTCAGTTTTTCCTGGTTTTCCTCGGAGATGTAGTGGTGCGACAGGTCCAGGCGCTTCAAGCCGCCCAGTTGCGTGTGATTGAGCACGGCCACGGCGCCCAGGTCGCCGATGGTGCCCAGCGACAGGTCCAGCGTGTCGAGCTGCGCCACCAGCGGTTCCTCGGCCAGCCAGACGGCCAGGTCGTCGGCGATTTCCGCGTCGCGCAAGCCCAGATAGCGCAGGGTGGGCACGGTCAGCTGCGCCAGCACCTTGCGGTACAGGTCCACGTCGCCCGAGAAGCCGTATTCCTCGGTGCCAAGCCACAGTTCCAGGTGTTCCAGCTGCGGCATGCTCGATTGCGCCAGCGCTTCGGCGATCTTTTGATCGAGGCCGCCCGCCTCGATGGTAAAGCGGCGCAGGTGCTGGTGCGCGAACGGTTCGATGACGAGCTCATTGCCGCCGCGGATGCGCAATTCTCCCAGCAGCGGGAAAGCGTCCAGCAGGGGCTTGTAGCTGCCTTGCACGATCCACGAGATTTCGCATTCCTCGTACGTCATGTCGCCGATGAACAGGGCGCGCAAATTGGGCAGCTGCGGCGCGTGGGCGATCAGCGCGGCCATCACTTCGTCGGCGCCCGATTCGTACGGGTCGCCCCACATGCCGATGATCAGCGCTTCGAGCGCGCCCTTGTCGGCCTTGCCGAGAAAGCCGGCGATCAGCTCGTCCATCTTGCGCTTGTCGTCGTATTCGAGCGACAGGCGGTAGACGATGCCGGGCGAGGCGTCGAAGGGCAGGTCAGGGTCGTACTGGACGACTTTCTTGTTGTGGAAGGTGGTGGTGCTGTCGGAAATGGTCATCGCGTGGGCTCCGTTAAAAACAGTTGGGGCCTGGATGCCGCGCAGGGGCGTAGCAAGCATGGGGTGAGCCGGGATGTACTGCGGCGCTCTGCAAAGACATCCAGGCCTGGAAATCTTGTCTATTGCGAAATCTTAGCATGGACAAAAGGACTTATTGCGCACGGCTGCGCGGCAACGCAGTGATAGAAAATGCCTTACAAACAACAATGTTGTCAAATAAGTTTACATTTTTGATATTTAATCGTATCGTGCATTTTTCTTGGAGGGAATAATGAAAATAATCCGGAGAATCGCGCTGCCCTTGTTTTGCGCTTGCGTCAGCACGCCGGCGCTCGCACAGGGGGCGCCGGCATCGCCGCCCCGGTTTTCGGTCACGGTGTTCGAGAATGCATCGCTGGCAAATCTGAGCGTGGGCAGCATCAGCGCCATGGGGCAGATTTACGGCGTGGGCCGGCTCGACGGCGTCGACATGGTGTATGCCACGGCGGGCAGCCAATTGACGGTGGCGCCGAAGGCCGCGGTGAGTAATCTGGTGTTTGCCAGCAATGCGGCAGGGGACAGCCTGATACGCTCGGCCGGCAGCAATGGCAATGCGCTGGTGCACATCCTGTCGGGCGGCGTGGCGACTTCGCTCAATATCGCCGGGCAAACGACCTGGTCCGGCACAATGAATGCTGCAGGGCAAGTTGCCTTCAATGCGGGGTTTGGCAGCTATGCCACCTTCGACTACACGACGAAAGCCTATCTGTACGACCCGCAAACGGGCATGCGGGCGCTGGGCACCCTGGGCGGCAAGGACAGCTATGTCACGGGCATCAACGACGATGGCGTCGTCGTCGGCGCTTCCGCGATGGCGCCGGCGCCAGGCGGCGCGCAAGGCTTCATGTACAAGGATGGCGTGATGACCAGCGCGACGGGCTGGGGCGGTTACCAGAGCGCGATTTCGGGCATCAACAATGCGGGCCAGATGGTGGGCCATGTCACCCCCGACTGGAACCAGGACCGGACGCGCGGTTTTCTCAAGACCGACGGCAACAACACGTTCCTGAAATCCATCTCCACACCGATCGGCGTGGATGGTTTGGGCCAAGTGCTGGGGGAAAACGCCATGTTCTACAGCAATGGGGTGACTTACAGCCTGGAAAGTCTGGTGCAGGGAGAGGCGGGCTGGAGTTACATGGCCGTCGGCGGCATCAACGAGGCGGGACAGATTTCCGCGCGCCGTTGCCAGTCGCTCATTTGCGAGATTGTCCGTCTCGATCCCGTCAGCGCCGTGCCCGAGCCGCAAACCTATGCCATGTTGCTGGCTGGCATGGCCTTGCTGGGTTTTGCGGGGCGCCGGCGCCGGCAGCGCCCGTGTGATGCCGTAACGTAATACTTTCTGTCAGGCAGGGTGGAGGATGGGCCGGCGCGCTAGCGGTGGATCACCACCAGCAGCGCCTTGCCCTCCGTTTTTCCCAGATTCCTGATGATATGCGGCTGGTCTGCCGGATAGCGGGCCGTGCCGCCATTCTTGACCTTTTTCTTCGCCGCGCCCACTTCCAGTTCCAGGTTGCCGTGGATCACCGTCAAATGCTCGGTGGTGCCCGGGTCGTGCGGCTGCGACGCCAGTTCGCCACCCGGCGCCAGGGTCACTTCATACCATTCGTATTTGCCCGCCAGCTCCATCGGTCCCAGGATGCGCAGCACGTAGCCCGCGTGGTCGCCGGGCAGGGTGGGGGTTTCGTGGGCGTCCGTGATGCGGATGGTTTCCACGGCTTTTTCCGCGCTCGACAGCAATTCGCCGATCTGCACGCCCAGGGCGTTGGCCAGGCGCCACGTGATGGCGATGGTGGGATTGGCTTTTTCGCGCTCGATTTGCGACAGCATGGACTTCGATACGCCCGCGATGCGCGACAAATCCTCGAGTGTCAGGCCGCGCGCCAGGCGCAGCCGTTGCAGGGTGGCACCCACTTCAGGGGGAGAATTGGTCGAAACGCTGGTTTTCATCGGCAGGTGGCTTGCAAAGTTCAATAGGCTTGGGTAATATCCACTATATTGAATTTCAGTTCGAAATAGTGGATTTTGAGGAAAAACACGGAAACGTGTAGACTTCAAACAGCGCTTCACGGTACAGCATTGTGCGCGCACCGGTCAAGCGGCGGCTTTTTCCCTATGGCGGCTGAAACCACACGCACACCACACGCATACATCAGGGACACAAGGAATATCATGAGCGAGCAAGCGAAGAACACCTTTTTCAGCGGTCTGCAACAGAATCTCGATCAACTGCGCCAGCAAGGCTTGTACAAGCCCGAGCGCGTGATCGCCTCGCGCCAGGGCGCCGAAGTGGTGTGCGACGATGGCCGTACCCTGATCAATATGTGTGCAAACAACTACCTGGGCCTGTCCGGCGACCTGCAGACGCAGGAAGCGTCTATTGCCGCCACGCAAAAATACGGCTACGGCCTGTCGTCCGTGCGCTTCATCTGCGGCACGCAAACCGTGCATAAAGAACTGGAACAGGCCATTTCCGCCTTCCTGGGCACCGAAGACACGATTTTGTACGCGGCCGCCTTCGACGCCAACGGCGGCGTGTTCGAACCGCTGTTCGATGAAAACGACGCCATCATCTCCGACGCGCTGAATCACGCCTCCATCATCGACGGCATCCGCCTGTGCAAGGCTGGCCGCTACCGCTATGCGCACAACGACATGGCCGACCTGGAAGTGCAGCTGCAGGCGGCGATTGCCGCCGGCAAGCGCCACAAGGTCATCGTCACGGACGGCGTGTTCTCGATGGATGGCACGATCGCGCAACTCGACAAGATCTGCGACCTGGCCGACAAATATGGCGCGCTGGTGATGATCGACGAATGCCACGCTTCCGGCTTCATGGGCGCGACGGGCCGCGGCACGCACGAACACCACAATGTGATGGGCCGCATCGACATCATCACGGGCACGCTGGGCAAGGCCCTGGGCGGCGCCATGGGCGGCTTTACGTCGGCGCGCAAGGAAGTCATCGACACCCTGCGCCAGAAATCGCGCCCCTACCTGTTCTCGAACACGCTGGCGCCATCGATCGCCGGCGCTTCGCTGTCGGTATTGGAACGCCTGGCCAAGTCGACGGAACTGCGCGACCGCCTGCATGACAACACGGCCTTCTTCCGCAGCGAGATCGAGCGCATCGGCTTCACCATCAAGCCGGGCACGCATCCGGTGGTTCCCGTGATGCTGTTCGACGCCCCCGTGGCGCAGAAATTCGCCGCCCGCCTGTATGAACTGGGCGTGCTGGTGACGGGCTTCTTCTACCCGGTCGTGCCGATGGGTCAGGCCAGGGTCCGCGTGCAGCTGTCCGCCGCCCACACCCGCGAGCAGCTGGTGCAGGTGCTGGCCGCCTTCGAGCAGGCCGGCAAGGAACTCGGTCTGCTGACCACCACTACCACGACCAACTAACAAGAATTCAGGAAAATAGCATGGAACGCATCTTAGTCATTGGCGCAAACGGCCAAATCGGTAGTGAACTGGTGGGCGCGCTGGCGCAGCAGCACGGCGCGGACAACGTCATCGCCAGCGACATCGGCACGAACAATCTGTACCAGGCCAAGCGCTATGCGCAATTGAATGTGCTGGACAAGGACGGCCTGGCGAAGATCATCGCCGACGAGAACATCACCCAGGTGTACCAGCTGGCGGCCATGCTGTCGGCCACGGGCGAAGCGGCGCCGTTGAAGGCGTGGAGCCTGAACATGGATGGCTTGCTGAATATCCTGGAACTGGCGCGCGAGCGCGGCGAGGCGGGCAAACCGCTGCGCATCTTCTGGCCATCGTCGATCGCCGCCTTCGGCCCGAACACGCCGCAGGTGAACACGCCGCAAATGACGGTGATGGACCCGACGTCGATGTACGGCATCAGCAAACTGGCCGGCGAGCGCCTGTGCGAATACTATTTCAACAAGTATGGCGTGGACGTGCGCAGCATCCGCTACCCGGGCATCATCAGCTACAAGTCGCCTCCGGGCGGCGGCACCACCGATTACGCCATCGCCATCTTCCATGCGGCCTTGCGCGGCGAGCGCTATGACTGCTTCCTCGATGCGAACACCACCCTGCCGATGATCTACATGCCCGACGCCATCCGCGCCACCATCGAACTGATGGACGCTCCCGTGTCGCAGATCAAGATCCGTTCGTCCTACAATGTGGCCGGCGTGTCGTTCAACCCCGAGCAGCTGGCGAAAGCCATCGTGCACATGGTGCCGGACTTCAAGATCAGCTACAAGCCGGATAGCCGCCAGGCCATCGCCGACAGCTGGCCGCAAAGCCTGGACGACAGCAAGGCAAGCGCGGACTGGGGCTGGAAGGCGCGGATCGGCGTCGAGCAGATGGTCACGGACATGCTGGCCAATGTCGATGCGGGGCAGGCGGCCAAGGCGGCCTGAGTCCTGTACCGGCATTCATAAAAACATACTAATATAAAGAGACACCATATGGACATGAGCGTATTCGACCTGTTTAAAATCGGCATCGGGCCGTCGAGTTCCCACACGGTGGGGCCGATGGCGGCGGCGCGGCGTTTTCTGGTCGAATACGGTCCGCTGGACCAGGTGGTGGGCGTCGAGGCGGCCCTGTATGGCTCGCTGGCGCTGACGGGCGTGGGCCATGCCACGGACAAGGCCGTCATTCTGGGCCTGATGGGCGAAACGCCGCAAGACGTGGCGCCCGATGCCGTCGACAGCAAGCTGGCCGCCATCGAGGCGGCCGGCGAGATCGCGCTGCTGGGCACGCATGTGGTGCCGTTTACGGCGGCCACGGGCTTGATCTGGCACAAGAGCGAGTCTTTGCCCGAGCACCCGAACGGCATGCGCTTTACGCTGAAACTGGCGGACGGCAGCCGTGCTGACAAGGTGTATTACTCGATCGGCGGCGGTTTTATCCGCGAAGCGGGCGAAGTGCAAGCTGAGACCCAGGCCGAAGCGGCCGTGGAATCGGCCGCTGCTGCTCGCGTCGTCTTCCCATTCGATACCATGGAGCAACTGCTGGCGCACGGCGTGGAAAGCGGCCTGTCGATCCCGGAAATGCTGCGCGCCAACGAATGCGTCAAGCGCAGCGAGACGGAACTCGATGAAGGCCTGGACCGCATCTGGCACGTCATGCGCGACTGTATCGCGCACGGCCTGGAAACGACGGGCAACCTGCCGGGCGGCTTGAACGTGAAGCGCCGCGCCGCGAAATTGTGGCGCCTGGCGCAGGAAGCGAAAGCATCCGACAACCGCGCCAACGACTTGCCGCACGACGCCGTGCATCTGGTCAGCCTGTACGCGATGGCCGTCAACGAGGAAAACGCGGCCGGCGGGCGCGTGGTGACGGCGCCGACCAACGGCGCCGCGGGCATCATCCCGGCCGTGCTGCGCTACTATGCGCAGGATTGCCGCCCCAGCGACCCGGTCGGCGGCGTGCGCCGCTTCATGCTGACGGCAGCGGCCATCGGCATGTTGTGCAAACGCAATGCCTCGATCTCGGGCGCGGAAGTGGGTTGCCAGGGCGAAGTGGGCGTGGCCTGCGCCATGGCGGCGGCTGGTCTGGTGGCGGCCCTGGGCGGCACGAACGAGCAGATCGAGAACGCGGCTGAAATCGGCATCGAACATCACCTGGGCATGACCTGCGACCCCATCGGCGGCCTGGTGCAGATCCCCTGCATCGAGCGCAACGGCATGGGTGCCGTGAAAGCCATTACGGCCGCCTCGCTGGCGCTGAAGGGCGACGGCACGCACTTCGTCAGCCTTGACGAAGTCATCGAAACCATGCGCCAGACGGGCGCGGACATGCAGGACAAGTACAAGGAAACGTCGCTGGGCGGCCTGGCTGTCCACGTGATTACCGTCAATCACGCAGCTTGCTGATGGCGACGCGATAAACCTACTGCGCAGCCCACTCTCGCGTCGGCGTTGCTCGCTGTACCCTGGTACAGCTGCGCTACTCAACGCGATATCGGGCTTGCTCGCTACGGTTTCTCGCGCCGCCGTTACGTCCCGGGCGCTGATAAAGGCGGAATCGCCTTAGTTTTCCTTAATCTTCCTCAAACAACTGCTCCAGCCGCCTCGGGTAGTTATTCAAAAAATCGCGCGTCACGGCGTAGTGTTCCGTGTCTTCATACGCCACTTCATGGATGCCGCCGCCCGTGAACATCAGGATTTTCGCGTTCGGGTAGGCGAGCAGAATCGGCGAGTGGGTGGCGATGATCAGCTGCGAATCGTCCTGCACCAGCTGGTGGATCACCGATAATGCCGCCAGCTGGCGGCTCGGCGACAGGGCCGCCTCGGGTTCGTCCAGCAGATATAAGCCCTTGCCGCGCAGCTTGTTGATCAGGGTCGCCATGAACGCTTCGCCGTGCGATTGCGCGTGCAGCGACTTGCCGCCGTAGCTGGCCAGGTATTCGGGCATGTCGTCCATGTAGGTGGCGACGTTGAAAAAGCTCTCGGCACGCAAAAAATAACTGTCGTCCGGCTTCTTGTAGCTCTTGCTCAGGCGCAAGTGTGCGTGCAATCCCGATTCCTCGTCCGAGGGCAGGGCGATGCGCACGTTGCGCGTGCCGCCATCCTTGCCGAAGCCCAGCCCCACGGCCAGCGCTTCGAGCATGGTCGACTTGCCGCTGCCGTTCTCGCCCACGAAAAACGTCACGTCGCGGTGGAAATCCATGTGCACGAAGTCGCGGATGGCGGGAATGGTGAACGGATAGTGGTCGAGGTCGACGACGGCGTCAGCGCGCAACGCAGCGCTTTGCAGATACGGTTTTTTACTCAGCGACATGACCGCTTCCATGAATGACCCGCAGGCGGGCCGACAAACACCAGTGTGGCGCAAATCGGGCGCACGCGCCAGCACGGGCGCCTGATTTTTTGACTTAGGACTCGCGCATGCAATCGCCGAAGTATTCGTGGTAGAAGGCGGTAGGACGATATTTCCCGTCCAGCAGGCCGAAATGACGGCCGACCTGGCGTCCGACCGTCATCAGGGTGTTGACAGCATTTTTCGTTCCCGCATAGCCTTTTTGCAGCAGCCATGCGGTGCGCACCGGGGGCCGCATGTCCGCCGTGCGTCCGACCAGCAGGGCGTCGACCAGGCAGATTCGCTCGCGCTCGGCGTCTTCCGCATATGCTTCCGTGCTCCCCACTGCCGCATACAGTCCTTCTTTTCCACCTTGGACAATGGTGCTCAGCCGTTCTTCACTGCTGCCAAACAGATCGAATTCGCTTTTGGTATACGGGAAGCAGTAGGCCCTGGCCGTTTGCAGGGGTGTGTTCTGGGTCATGGCGTACCACTTGGCGAAGGTGGCAAGATCATCTTCTTCCTGTCCCCGCCGGAATTGCGCGTATAGAGGAAGGACGTTCTTGAATGAGCAGCCAGTCGGCACCCAGCCCCTTTGCGGCACGCCGTCCTTTGCAACCCTTTCTTTTGCCATAGCGGCTTCCGCAGTTGCCTCTGCCTCTGCAAAACACCGCAAGTCATACCCGAGCATGAACAGACACGCTTCGAAGGCATGGCAGCGGGCGGCCATGTCGGCGCCGTCCGCCTTGAACCAGTCGCAGCGTTCCAGCACGGCGCGCAGGATCCAGCCCAGCTTGACTTGCCATTGCGCCCAGTCCTGGCACGACACGGCCCTGCCGAAGAATTGCGGTGCGCCGGCAAAGCCGCTGTCGATACCCTTGGGATTGCGGATCTGCTTGCCGCGCGCGGCGCCCGAGGGGAAGGCCAGCCAGTGTTTTCTTGCCAGCTTCTTGCCTGCCTGGCTGCGGTATTGCGCGTACAGCATGGCCATGGCGGCGCCCACGCGGGTGTCGTAGATGGGCGAGCCGCTGTCGTCAAGCAGGGCGTGGATCTTGGTCAGGCCCGCGTCGAAGCGTTCCACGCTGTCCGTGTCGAGCGCGTCCAGCGAGGCGTCCGAGTCGAGTGCCATCAAGGGCGCCAGGCGCCTGAAGTAGGCGACCAGGCGGCCTTGCGCGTGCAGGCGCTTGAGGAAGACGATGGCGCCGCGCACGCCGCCCCATTCGAGGACGGCCAGGCAGGCCGCCAGCGCCTGGTCTTCATCGCCGTGCGCGATGGCGGTCTTCAGCCAGTTGCGCAGCAGGCCCAGCGAGGCGCGCGTTTCCTGCCAGTTGCCCGAGACGACAGCCTTGCCTTGCGCATCGGTCCAGCGCGTGCTCCACACGTAGTGGCCCAGCACCGCTTCCAGGCCCGTCGCCTGCACGTCCAGGCCGCCCGGCACGAAGCGGCTGCGCGCCATCTTCAGGTGAAAGGGCCTGTCTGGCAATGCGGCCGCCAGCCAGTCGATAAAGTCCCGCACATCGTCCTGCTTGAGAAAATCGTCGCGTTTCATGTGGCATGGCTGTGGCATGGTCGTCGTGGGCGGGCTGGCGTGCCCCGCTAGTCTGGAAAGCGGCCATGATACAGTTGCCGTGCGACAAGGTGTGTCGTTTGACAACAGACGCCCCTCGCGCCGGACGGCTGACGCCCGGGCGAACGCGACGGATTCGCCTTGGGCGCCGCCTCGCACTATAATATCCGCTGCCATTCATGATCAACCGCACTCAGCTCAACTGGACTCTTCAAATCTATGCATTACGTGTCTACCCGCGCTGATAAAGCGCCATCGCAATCGCAACAAGCATCTTTGCAGCAATTTTCCGACATCCTCCTGGGCGGCCTGGCCCCCGATGGCGGACTGTACCTCCCTGAACACTACCCGCAAGTCACTGGTGCCGAGCTCAACGCCTGGCGCACATTGTCGTATGCCGACCTGGCCTGCGAAATCCTGAAGAAGTTCGCCACCGATATCCCGGCCGCGGACCTGAAGGCATTGACGGCGAAAACCTATACCAAGGCAGTCTACAAGAACGCCCGCGCCGGCGAAAACGCGGCCGACATCACGCCGCTGCGCGTGCTCGAAGAAAACGTCGTCAAGGGCGGATCGACCACCCTGATGCTGCAGGCGCTGTCGAACGGCCCGACCCTGGCCTTCAAGGACATGGCCATGCAGCTGCTGGGCAACCTGTTCGAATACACGCTGGCCAAGCACGACGCCGAACTCAATATCTTCGGCGCCACGTCGGGCGACACGGGCAGCGCGGCCGAATACGCGATGCGCGGCAAGAAGGGCATCCGCGTCTTCATGTTGTCGCCGCACAAGAAAATGAGCGCCTTCCAGACGGCGCAGATGTTCAGCCTGCAAGACCCGAACATCTACAACATCGCCGTCGAAGGCGTGTTCGACGATTGCCAGGATATGGTCAAGGCCGTGTCGAACGACTTGCCGTTCAAGGCGCAACAGAAGATCGGCACCGTCAATTCCATCAACTGGGCGCGCGTCGTGGCGCAGGTCGTGTATTACTTCCGCGGCTACCTGGCGGCCACCACCAGCAACGAGCAAAAAGTGTCGTTCACGGTGCCGTCTGGCAACTTTGGCAATATCTGCGCCGGCCATATCGCCCGCATGATGGGCTTGCCGATTTCGAAACTGGTGGCCGCGACGAATGAAAACGACGTGCTCGACGAATTCTTCCGCACGGGCGTCTACCGCGTGCGCAAGTCGGCCGAAACCTACCACACGAGCAGCCCGTCGATGGATATTTCGAAAGCGTCGAACTTCGAGCGCTTCGTCTACGACCTCGTGGGCCGCGACAGCGACCGCGTGCGCGCCCTGTTCACGAAAGTGGAAACGCATGGCGGCTTCGATTTGTCCGGCAAGCCGGGCAGCGACGGCGACGAGTTCAAGCTGGTGGCCAAATACGGCTTCAAGTCGGGCAAGTCCACGCACCAGGACCGCCTCGACACCATCCGCGACGTGGCCGACGACTACGGCATCACCATCGACACGCACACGGCGGACGGCATCAAGGTGGCGCGCGAGCACCTGGAGCCGAACGTGCCGATGATCGTGCTGGAAACGGCGCTGGCGGCCAAGTTCAATGAAACCATCCTCGAAGCGCTGGGCGTGGACGCCGAGCGCCCGGCCGGCTTCGAAAACATCGAAGACTTGCCGCAAAAGTTCGTTGTGATGGGCACGGACGTGGAAAAAATGAAGGCGTATATCGCCGCCAATACGGGATTGTGATGACGGACGCCAGCACTGTACGTAAACCCATGCTGTCGGTGGCCGAGGCGCAAGCCTTCATGCTGGGCGCGGCGCGTCCGGTGGCCGAAGTGGAGCACATTGACACCATGCGCGCCAACGGCCGCGTGCTGGCGGCCGCGCAAACGTCGACCCTGAACGTGCCCGAGCGCGACAACACGCAGATGGATGGCTATGCCGTGCGCGCCAGCGATTGCGCCAGCGGCGCGGCCAGCCTGCCCGTGTCGCAGCGCATCGCGGCCGGCCACGTGGGCCAGCCCCTGCAGCCGGGGACGGCGGCGCGCATCTTCACGGGCGCGCTGATTCCGGACGGCGCCGATTGCGTCGTGATGCAGGAGCAGTGCACCTTGCTTGACGGCGTGGTGACGGTCAATCACGTGCCGCACGCGGGCGAATGGGTGCGCCGCCAGGGCGAGGATATCCGCGCCGGCGGCGAAATCCTCGGCGCGGGCCGGCGCCTGCGCAGCCAGGAAATGGGCCTGGCCGCCTCCGTGGGCCTGGCGCGGCTGCCCGTGCTGCGCAAGCTGCGCGTGGCCGTGTTCTTCACTGGCGACGAACTGGCCATGCCCGGTGAGCCTTTGGCGCCGGGCGCCGTCTACAACTCGAACCGTTTTACCTTGCGCGGCCTGCTGGAAAATCTCGGTTGCGAGATCACGGACCTGGGCATCGTGCCTGACAGCCTGGAAGCGACGCGCGCCGTGCTGCGCCAGGCGGCGCAGGGCAATGACCTGATCATCACCTCGGGCGGCGTGTCCGTGGGCGAGGAAGACCATATCAAGCCGGCCGTGGAAGCGGAAGGGCGGCTGAACATGTGGCAGATCGCCGTCAAGCCGGGCAAACCCCTGGCCTTCGGCGAAGTGCGGGACGCCTTCTTTATCGGCTTGCCCGGCAATCCCGTCTCCAGCTTCGTCACCTTTTTGCTGTTCGTGCGCCCGTTCATCCTGCGCCTGCAGGGCGTGGCGGGCAGCCTGGCGCCGCGCAGCTACAAGCTGCCGGCCGCGTTCGAGCGCCTGAAGGCGGACAAGCGCAACGAGTTCCTGCGCGCCAAAGTGAACGATGACGGCGAGCTGGAACTGTTCGCCAACCAGAGTTCGGGCGTGCTGACGTCCACCGTGTGGGGCGACGGCTTGATCGATTGCCCGCCGGGGCTGTCGATCGCGCGCGGCGACATGCTGCGCTTTATCCCGTTTAACGAATTGCTGTACTAAGGAAGTCTTGATGAAGATCAATCTGCGATTTTTTGCCAGCGTGCGCGAGCTGGTGGGCACGGGCCAGGAGGTACTGGAGGTGGACGAAGCGGCCGCTCCACGGCTGACGGTGGGCCAGGTGAGAACCCTGCTGATCGCCCGCGGCGGCAACTGGGAACATGCGCTGGCGCAGGGCCGCGCGCTGCGCATGGCGCATAATCAGGTGATGTGCGATGCCGATACCGCCATCGGCGAAGGCGACGAAGTGGCGTTCTTCCCGCCCGTGACGGGCGGCTGATCCCGCTTGCCAAATGAGACGGCCACTTCATCGAAGTGGCCGTTTTTTCATGAAGACCTGGTTTTCGGTTTGTCTCCGCTGCACGTGGCGCAGGCGATGGCCTTCTTGTAGCGCCAGTATTTCGAACCGATGAAGATGGCCGATGCCACCAGCGACCAGGCCAGCGCGCTGAGGATGTCGGCCTGGCTGGTGGTGCCCTTGCTGTACTCGACCACCGTCAGGATGATGAATAAGATCGAGCTGGCCAGCAAATAACGGGAAATCCAGAATCCTGCGCCCATGTGTTTCTCCTCTTGTCGTCGCGTTGTCGCGTGAAGTCAAAGTGCCGATCGCTGCAGCATGTCCGCGCAGTATGCATCATTTTTCGGCATTCTTGCCATCCGCTGGCCTTATCTCGACTAAAATGCCGGGGTTTTCACCGTCTTCCAGCATGCCATGACCCATTCCAGCCTTTCTCCCTTCCACATCGCCGTCATCGGCGGCGGCCCCGCCGGCCTGATGGCCGCCCAGGCGGCCAGCGAGCAGGGAGCCAGGGTGGAGCTGTTCGACGCCATGCCGTCCGTCGGCCGCAAATTCCTGCTGGCGGGGCGCGGCGGCATGAATATCACGCACGCGGAAGGCTACCAGGCTTTCGTCTCGCGCTACGGCCGGCAGGCGCACAGCGTGAAACCGGCGCTGGACCAGTTCGGCCCGCAAAAGGTGCGCGACTGGGTGCACGGCCTGGGCGTCGACACCTTCGTCGGTTCCTCGAACCGCGTCTTCCCCACCGATATGAAGGCGGCGCCGTTGCTGCGCGCCTGGCTGCACCGCCTGCGCGAAGCGGGCGTGCAATTTCACATGCGCCACCGCTGGACGGGCTGGCAGGACGGCCAGCTGGCGTTTGCCACGCCGGACGGCGAACGCCTGCGCGCCTTCGACGCCGTGATCCTGGCCCTTGGCGGCGGCAGCTGGGCGCGGCTCGGTTCCGATGGCGCCTGGGTGCCGCTGCTGCAAGGGCAGGGCGTGGCCGTGGCACCTTTGGCGCCGGCCAATTGCGGCTTCGACGTGGACTGGAGCGCGCATTTCAGCAGCCGCCATGCGGGCGAACCGCTGACGACCGTGGCCATTTCGGCGCGCGACATCGACGACTGCATGATCAAGCGCCAGGGCCAGTTCGTCATCACGGCGGGCGGCGTCGAGGGCAGCCTGATCTATGCCTTGTCGGCCGCCTTGCGCGAGCAGATCGCGCGCGACGGCCACGCCACCATCTGGCTGGACCTGGCGCCCGACCACAGCCATGAGCGCGTGTTCGCGGAAGTGACGCGCCCGCGCGGCGCCCGCTCCATGTCCAGCCACCTGAATAGCCGGCTGGGAATAAAAGGCGTGAAATCGGGCCTGCTGCGCGAATGCCTGAGCGCCGCCGACTTTGCCGACGAGGCCAGACTGGCGGCCGCCATCAAGCTGCTGCCCGTCACGCTCAAGCGCCCGCGTCCCATCGATGAAGCCATCAGCAGCGCCGGCGGCGTGGATTTTGATGGCATCGACGGCAGCATGCTGCGCGCCATGCCGGGCGTGTTCGTGGCCGGTGAAATGCTGGACTGGGAAGCGCCGACGGGCGGCTACCTGCTGACGGCCTGCCTGGCGCAAGGCAAGGCGGCCGGCGAGCAGGCCGTCAGTTGGCTGGAAGGGAATTTTTGAAATTACAACAGCATTTGATCGTTAGCGCCACGACGCAGTTCACAATCGTAGCGAGCGGCCCCGAGTTGTGGCTGAGAAGCGCAGCTGTACTGAGTACGGGGCCGCCGAGGCAGCGAGCATCGCCAGCCGCAATTCGCGCCGCGCAGTAGATTGTGAACTGCGTCATCATTAATGCCAGATGATGTCGCCCGACCCGCTTTTCTGGGTCTCGCGCTGGCGCGGGTTGCCGTGCACGTGGATGTCGCCGCTGCCGCGCAAGGTCAGGTTGCTGGCGTCGCGCACGAAGACGGTGCTCTCGCCCGAGCCTTGCAGGCTGACGCTGGCCTTGTCTGCCGCCAGGTGTTCGGCATCGATGTCGCCCGAGCCGCTCAGGTCGGCACGCAGGAATTTCGTGTTGCCGCTGGCGGCGATGCGTCCGGAACCCACCATTTCCAGCACCACGCTGTCGCTGTTGCCGGCATTGATGTCGAGGTCGCCACTGCCGTTGACGGTCGCTTGCACCTGCTTGTAGCGTCCCGTAAAACTGACGTCGCCCGAGCCCGTCAATTCCAGTATAAAGCTGTCGCCGGAAAAGCCCGTGATCCTGCTGTCGCCATTGCCGTGCACTTCCAGCCGCGTGAGGGCTGGCAGCACCAGTTCCACCTGCAGCGGCTGGCGATGGTGGAACAGCATGCCTTTCGGGCCGATATGCAGGGTCGTGCCATCGGCCGTCGTGTCGACGTTCGACAGCAGACGCTGCTCGCCGCTCACTTTCAGCGACGGCGTGGCGCCGCGGCGCAGCACCAGGTCGATGGGGCCGGCCAGGTCGATGCTGGTGATGTCGGCGGAGATCGGGCGCGTTTCGCTGCGCACGGCGCGGCCGGCAGCACTGCTGGGATTACTGATCCCCTTGGCGCGCAGCGCCGCATACGACATGGCGATCAGGACCAGGGCCAGCAGGAGCATGGACAGGCCGACTTTGAGTAAGCGTTTCATGGCAGCCTTTCTAGTGACCTTTGAGGAGGGAGACATTCATGGCGATGTAGCGCTTGACGCCGATCAAGGTATAGCGCGTTACCACCAGACTGAGCAGGAAGATGGCGATGCCGCCGAGCAGCATGCCCACGCCGAAGACGGTTTGCGTGGTGCGCGCATCGCGGTCCATGTCGGTGGAGATGCGGATGCCGCCACCGGCCAGCGCTTCGGCCCGCTCCATCACGCGCGAGGAAGCGCTCGGCGCCTCGGGTTCGGTTTTGACGGGGCCGGGCAGGTGGTCGACTTCGATGCCCGTGTCGCCGATGGTGATGCGCGTTTCGCGCCGCTCGCCCCCATCGCCGCCATCGTCGTCATGGATGAAGACGTGGCGCAGGGGGCCGTCGAGCACCAGTTCGTTGGCGCCGGACAAGCCGCTGGCCGTGATGGCGATGCCGGCCAGGTAAAAGCTCAGGCCGACGGCATACAGGGTGGCCAGCAGAGCCGCGTAGACGGCGGCAGGCACGACCATGAACAGGTTGAAGATGGCCAGGCCCACCAGCGAGACGAGCAGGCGCAGCAGGTTGACGGGGGTTTTCTTTTGTTCGAAAGCCTGGCGGTGGGTGCTGCTGCGCAAGGTGAGGGCGATTTTTTTCGGGTCACCCAGGTCCTCGGCGATCTCGTGCTCGCTGCGGCCGGCCGCCGCGCCTTCGATGAAGGTCTGTTCGTAGTAATCGAGCGTCTTGGCCACCAGGTCCGGCGGCAAGCCCACCAGCGCGCGCCGCAGCGCCTCGAGATAATCTTGCTTGTTCATCATATTCTTCCTGTTCCTGCGCGCCGCTTAGCCCAGCGCCGGCAGCAGCATGCTTGCCTGGCTCAGCATCAATGGCGCTTGTGGCGCCTGTTGTCCGTGAATGACGGCCAGGGTGGCCAGCACCACACCCGCCAGCAGCGCCAGGGCTTTCAAGCTGTTTTTCAAGTGCAAGGTGGTGTGCATGGTATTCCTCTGTGGCATGGCCGTTGTCGATGATCGGACTGTACCCAAGCGCACGTGAACGCACCAGCACGGTGCGACAGAATGCAATTTCGCGGGGACCAGCGACACCAGGGGAGGATGCACCGTCAAGTCTGTTTTGCCGCCTTGGCCGTGGTGACGGCCCTGGCGGCCGCCACGCCGCTGCGCACGGCTGCCTCGATGGTGGCCGGATAGTCTTGCGTCCGGTCCTCATTGGCCGTGTAGTCGCCGGCCAGCAACAGGCCCGGCATGCCGCTGGCATTGCCGGGGCGCAGCAAATCCGGCGTGCAGGCAAAGGTGGCGCGCTTTTCCGTGATCAACTGGGTCCAGACGGGTTGCGCCAATTCAGGGCGCTGCAGCACCTGCGCCAGCTGCGCGGCAATCGCCTGCGCCAGCGGCCCGTGGCCTTGCTCGGCGGCAGGACCGGAGGCGCTGATGACGACGGCCAGCAAGCCTGCCTGCTTGCTGTCGAGCTGGCCCCGGTCGAAGACGAACTGGCCCCAGTGCTGTTGCTCCGGCGCATCGACGAGCGCGTAAAACGGCAAGTCCAGGCGCACGCCGGCGTCGTATTGCAGATAGCAGGTGCTGATGGCTTCCGGCGTGAACGCCTGCATGCGGGCAATGGCATCGGCCAGGCGCGCGTCCTGCACGGCATGCAGCAGGCTCGCTGCCTGCACGGACGAGGTGGCCACGATGACGGCGTCAAAGCTGTCCCCGTCATCGACGCCGTCATCAAGCCGCCAGCGGCCATCGGGCAGGGCGTGCAAGGCAGCCACCTTGGCGCCCGTGCGGACTTCTCCGCCATGCCGTTCCACATAGCGGGCGGCCGCGTCGGGCAGCAGGGCGGAGAGGTCCGCCTTCGGGACCAGCATGTCCGAGGCGCGGCGGCGGCTGGCGCCCAGGCTGTCGCGCAGCACGTTGATGAAGACGCGGGCCGAGGCCCGCTCGGGCGGCGTGTTCAGTGCGGCCAGGCACAGCGGGTGCCACATCAGCCGGTTCAAGGTATCCGTCTGGTCGAAGCGCTGCAGCAATTCGGTTACCGTGCAATCGTGGTACAACTGCCAGCCCATCCATCGCATGGCGGTGGAAAATCGCAGCAGGGCCAGCTTGTCGGCGCCTTGTAGACCTTTGGCGCGCAGCAGGGCCCATGCCAGGTGCAACGGCGCGGGCAGGCGCGGCGCGATGAAATCCATGCCGCCTGAGTTCACCGGATAGCGCATCTGCAGGGGCACGGTGAGGATCAGTTCGGCAGGGTCTTGGCCCGCGAGCTTGATCAGGCGCAAGGTTTCCGTGTACGCGCCCAGCAAGATGTGCTGGCCGTTGTCGAGCACAGTATTTTCCCGTTCGACACGGCGCGCGCGGCCGCCCAGGGTGCGCGCCGCTTCGAAGACGCTCACCGAGTGGCCGGCGCGCGCCAGTTCCATGGCCGCCGCGCAGCCGGCCCAGCCGGCGCCGATGACGGCGTAGCGTTGCTTCACGCGAATATCAGCCACGGACCCAGGTCTTCCACGCCAGCCACAGTTTGCGGATCGGCGTGAGCGAGATGCGCTGCTTCAGCACGTGGTAGCCGTCGCGCTCGACTTCATTGAGCAGGGTGCGGTAGATGGCGGCCATGATCAGGCCCGGGCGCTGGGCGCGGCGGTCTTCGGCCGGCAGCAGGGCGAACGCTTCGTCATACGCCTTTTGCGCGCGCGCCACCTGAAAGCGCATGAGGTTTTCAAAGTTTTCGCTGTGGCGCGCGTTCAGCAAATCGGCTGCCGTCACGTTAAATTGCTGCAACTCGCTGATCGGCAGGTAGATGCGCCCCTTGCGCGCATCTTCGCCCACGTCGCGGATGATGTTGGTCAGCTGGAAGGCATGGCCCAGCTTTTCCGCGTACAGCAGGGTTTCCGGACGGGTCGCGCCAAAGATGCTGGCCGACAAGATGCCCACCACGCTGGCCACATGCCAGCAATAGCGGCTCATGGCCTGGTAATCGAGGTAGCGGGTCTGGTTCAAGTCCATTTCCATGCCGTCGATGATGGCCTGCAAATGTTTTTCTTCCAGTTTATAAATATCGAGGTGCGGCTGCAGCGCGCGCATCACGGGATGCGTGGGGTTGCCCTCGTACATGGCCTTGACTTCCTTGCGCCACCACACCAGCTTGGTGCGTGCCACGGCTTCGTCCGTGCATTCATCGACCGTGTCATCGACTTCGCGGCAAAACGCATACAGGGCCGTGATAGCCTTGCGGCGTTCGGCCGGCAGGAACAGAAAGCTGTAGTAGAAGCTGGAGCCGCTCTGGGCGGCCTTTTGTTGGCAGTATTCGTCGGGAGACATAGTCAAAAGAGCAAGGGTTGCAGATCGAAGCCGCTATTCTATCGTCTTACAGAGTGGGCGACGGGGGAAAAGCCGTTTTTACTTGCGTCTCTTGATGCAGGCTTTTGCGCGACATGCGCAGGGCGCGCCAGAAAATGATCAGCCAGTCGCGTTTTTCCAGCTTGGGACGGCGCCGGAACACGTCGTAATTGACGGCTTCAATGGCTTCCAGGATGCGCAGGCCCCCTTGTACCACCAAACGCAGTTCCCAGCCGATGCGTCCCCGCAAACGCAGGGCCAGCGGCGCGCCGGACAGCATCAGGGCGCGCGTGCGGGCCACTTCGAAGCGCATCAGGGCGCTCCACTTGCCGTGCGCTTCGGGCCGCTCGAAAGCGGCGGCGGAGACGGCAAAGCGGCTCAGGTCTTCCATCGGCAGGTAGATGCGTTCCTTTTGCTGGTCGATGGCGACGTCTTGCAAGAAATTAATTAATTGCAAGGCTGAACATATCGCATCGGAATCGCGTACATTCTGTTCATCAGCCGCGCCGTACAGGTGCAGCATCAGCAGTCCCACGGGGTTGGCGGAGCGGGCGCAGTAATCGAGCACGTCGTCATAGCTGGCGTAGCGCGTCGTTTCCACATCCTGTTTGAAGGCCGACAACAGATCGTGGAAGGGCTTCAGCGGCAACTGGAACCGGGCGATGACGGCGGCCAGGCGTTCGAACATGGCGGCGTTCTCGCCGGCATGGCCTTCCTCGCGGGCGATGCGGCCCAGTGCCTCTTCGTAGGCGTGCAAGGCGGCCAGGCGTTCGGCCGGCGTGGCGTCGCCTTCATCGGCCAGATCGTCGGCACTGCGGGCGAAGGCATAGATGGCTTCGACGGCGGGCACCAGGCGGCGCGGCAGTAAAAATGATGCTACAGGAAAATTTTCGTAATGGTCTACAGGCATTGAACACGCTTCTTTAGTCTTGCAGTTTTTTAATCTCGAGATTAATGACGCAAAAGTCACTAAAAACTTTTACGCACGATTATAATTAATAACCAGAAAGTCATTAGCGGGAAATCGTTCCCCGCCATGACCAAGCTGATATTGTCACAAATTTAAGGATATCGCGTGCGAAAAAGTTTGGCTTGGCCCAAAGGGCAAGCAAAAAGTTTCTCCGCATAAAAATATTACAGCCCGCATAGTAAAGGAAAATACCTTGTTTGCCCTGAAAACCCTGCGCCGCGAGACCGGCGCACCTGCACTGCCCGCCCTGCGGCTGATTGCTGCCGCCGCCCTGGCGCTGACCCTGGCGGCCTGTTCCAAGCCTGCCGTCAAAGTGGAAGACGTGCGCCCCGTGCGCGCGATTGTGTTGTCTAGCAGTAATGTCGACGTGAGTGCCGAGCTGGCGGGCGAGGTCGTGCCCCGCGTCGTGTCGCAGCTGGGTTTCCGCGTGGGCGGCAAGATCGTCGCGCGCAAGGTTGACGTGGGCGCCAGCGTGACAAAGGGGCAAGTGCTGATGCAGCTCGATCCCGCCGACTTGCAGCTGTCGCAGGCGCAGGCCAAGGCGTCGCTGGTGAGCGCGGAAACGAGCCGCGACCTGGCGCGCGCGGAACTGAAGCGCTACCAGGATTTGCGCGAGAAGAATTTCGTCAGCCAGGCCGTGCTCGATGGCAAGGATGCCACCTACAAGGCGGCCCAGGCGAACGTGGAAGCGGCGCAAGCCCTGTACCGTGGCCAGGCCAACCAGTCCGGCTATGCCAGCTTGGTGGCTGACGTCGATGGCGTCGTCACGCGCATCGAGGCCGAAGTGGGGCAGGTGGTGGCGCCAGGCGCGCCCGTGGTGCAGGTGGCCAAAAGCGGCGAGAAGGAAATCGTGATCGGCATTCCCGAAGACAAGGTCGAGACCTTGCGCAAGGTCAAGGATGTCACCGTGCGCCTGTGGGCCGATCCGAAGCAGGGCTTGCCGGGCAAGATACGCGAAGTGTCGCCCGTGGCCGATGCCGCCACGCGCACCTACCTGGCCAAGGTCAGCATCCCGGACGCGCCGCAGGCACGCCTGGGCATGACGGCCGTGGTGCAGTTCGCCTCGCAAACGGCCACGCCGCAGATCAAAGTGCCGCTGACGGCCCTGTTCAACGAAAAATCGCAAAGCTCCGTGTGGGTGGTGGAAAACGGCGCCGTGAAGCTGGTGCCGGTGACGGTGGGCGGCGTGGCGGGCAATGAACTGCTGCTGACCTCGGGCGTGAAAGCGGGCCAGACCGTGGTCACGGCCGGCGTCAACCTGCTCAAGCCAGGCCAGAAAGTGACCATCCTCGGCGCCGGACTGGCCAGCAAGCCGGATGTCGCCGCTGCCCCTGTCAGCGTGGGTGCGGCCAAATGAAGGGCGGCTTCAATCTGTCGCGCTGGGCCCTCGAACACATCCCGCTGACGCGCTACCTGATGGCCGTGCTGCTGATCGGCGGCATGCTCAGCTATGCCAGCCTGGGCCAGGATGAAGATCCCCCGTTCACCTTCCGCGCCATGGTGCTGCAAGCCTACTGGCCAGGCGCCACGGCCTTGCAGATGGCCGAGCAGGTGACGGACAAGCTGGAAAAGAAGCTGCAGGAAACGCCGTACATCGACGAAATCACCAGTTATTCGAAGCCCGGCGAAACCTTGATCCTGCTGGAGCTGCGCGAATCGGCGCCGCCCAAGGAAACGGCTGCCGCCTGGTATCAGGTGCGCAAGAAGATCGGCGACATCAAGGGTACCTTGCCGGCCGGCGTCGTGGGCCCGTTCTTCAATGACGAGTTCGGCGACACCTACGGTTCCATCTTCGCCCTGTCCGGCGACGGTTTTACCTACGCGGAAATGAAGGATTACGCGGACAAGGTGCGCCAGGAATTACTTTCTGTTGGGCAGGTATCGAAGGTGGAACTGTTCGGCGTGCAAGATGAAAAGATCAATATCATCTTTTCGCACAAGAAATTCGCCCAGTTGGGCATTCCTTTCGATGCCATCGTGCAGCAATTGTCCGAGCAAAACAGCATCAACGCCACGGGCGTGCTGGTGACGCCGACGGACAACCTGCAGGTGCGCGTGACGGGCGCCATGCTGACCGTCAAGGACCTGGAAAATCTGGAATTGCGCGCCAACGGCACCACTTTCCGCCTCGGCGACTTTGCCACCGTGAAACGTGAATTCGTCGATCCGCCGAAGGACAAGATGCGCTTCAACGGCAAGGAAGTGATCGGCCTGGGCGTATCGATGGAAAAGGGCGGCAACATCATCGACATGGGCAAGGCCTTGCAGGCAACGGTGACGCGCATGAAGAGCGAATTGCCGGTCGGCATAGAGCTGCAGCGCGTGTCGAACCAGCCGGAAGCCGTGTCCGCGTCCGTGGGCGAGTTCGTGCATACCCTGATCGAAGCCATCCTGATCGTGCTGGCCGTCAGCTTTGTCGCGCTGGGCTTGCACACGAAGCCGCTGCGCATCGACGTGCGTCCCGGCCTGGTGGTGGCGCTGACCATCCCGCTGGTGCTGGCCGTCACCTTCCTGTGCATGCGCCTGCTTGACATCGACTTGCACAAGATTTCGCTCGGCGCCCTGATCATTGCCCTGGGCTTGCTGGTCGACGACGCCATCATTGCCGTCGAGATGATGGTGCGCAAGATGGAAGAGGGCTTCTCGCGCTTTGACGCGGCCACGTTCGCCTACACGTCGACGGCCATGCCCATGCTGACGGGCACCCTGATCACGGTGGCCGGCTTCTTGCCCATCGGCCTGGCCAAGTCGGCCGCCGGCGAATACACGTTTTCCCTGTTCTCCGTCAATGCGCTGGCCCTGATCATTTCGTGGGTGGTGGCCGTCGTCTTCACGCCCTACATCGGCTACGTCTTGTTGAAGGTCAAGCCGCACGCGCATAACGACCATGAATTGTTCGATACGCCGAACTTCCGCCGCTTCCGCCGCACCGTGGCCTGGTGCGTGGAATGGCGCAAGACGACGATTGCCGCCACCCTGGCCATCTTCGCGCTCGGTATCTATGGCTTTAACTTTATTGAAAAGCAATTCTTTCCCGATTCCAGCCGTCCGGAACTGATGGTGGAACTGTGGTCGCCCGAAGGCACGACGTTCGCCGCGAATGAAAAGCAGGTCAAGAAGTTCGAGGCGTTCGTCGGCAAGCTCGACGGCGTGGAAAGCGTGACCAGCTATGTGGGCACGGGCAGTCCCCGTTTCTATTTGCCGCTGGACCAGATCTTTCCGCAGACCAACGTGTCGCAAGTGGTGATCCTGCCGAAGAGCCTGGCGGACCGCGAGCAGCTGCGCCAGAAGATCATCGACGTCTTCAAGAAGGATTTCCCGGAAGTGCGGGGCAGGGTAAAACTGTTGCCGAACGGACCACCGGTGCCGTATCCCGTGCAATTTCGCGTCACGGGGCCGGAAGTGGCGGGTGTGCGCGCCATTGCCGACCAGGTCAAGGATATCCTGCGGGCCAATCCGAACACCGTGGGCGTCAATGACAACTGGAATGAATCGGTGAAAGTGCTGCGCCTGGACCTGGACCAGGACAAGATGCGCGCGCTGGGCGTCACCTCGAAAACGGTGATGCAGGCGGCCAATACGATACTGTCGGGCACCGTCATCGGCCAGTTCCGCGAAGACAACAAGCTGATCGATATCCAGGTGCGCCAGCCGCTGGAGGAGCGGGCGACGATTTCCGTGCTGAACGACACGAATATCCCGACGTCAACGGGCAAGTCCGTGCCCATCTCGCAGCTGGCCCGCGTGCATTTTGTGTGGGAACCGGGCGTCGTCTGGCGCGACAAGCGCGAATGGGCCATTACCGTGCAATCGGACGTGGTCGACGGCATCCAGGGCGCCACCGTATCGACGCAACTGGCGCCGCAGCTTGACGCCTTGCGGGCCAAAATGCCGGACGGCTACCGCATCACCGTGAAAGGCGTGGCGGCCGACAGCGGCGAGGCGGAAGCGTCGATCGCGGCGAACTTGCCGCTGGCCATCTTCATCATCTTCACCTTGCTGATGCTGCAGCTGCACAGTTTCTCGCGTTCGCTGCTGGTGTTCCTGACGGGGCCGCTGGGCGTGGCGGGCGCCGCGTTTGCCTTGCTGCTGCTGCACCGTCCGCTGGGCTTCGTGGCCAACCTGGGCGTCATCGCGCTGTTCGGCATGATCATCCGCAATTCCGTTATCCTCGTCGACCAGATCGAGCAAGACATCAAGGATGGCTCCACGCCGTGGGACGCCATCATCGACTCGGCCGTGCGCCGCTGCCGCCCCATCGTGCTGACGGCGGCAGCCGCCGCGCTGGCCATGATCCCGCTGTCGCGTTCGGTTTTCTGGGGCCCGATGGCCGTCGCCATCATGGGCGGCCTGATCCTGGCGACGGCCTTGACCCTGCTGTTCCTGCCGGCCCTGTATGCGGCCTGGTTCCGGGTCAGGAAGCCGGAGCCGGTGACTGCAAAAGAAGGCTAGGAGCCAGCGCCAAGGTGCAGTCATAAAAAAGGCGGCATTCCTCTGGGAAATCCAGTAGAATGCCGCCTTTGCTTTACCGAGCGCTTGCTCCGGGCTTGCTCAATGAGTCCGCGGTAGCCAGATCGCTCCCGAGTTGTTAAAATCAGGGGCGGCAGCCGGTGGCAAGTAGCACAAAGTAGTACAAAATGCGGATGTGGTGGAATTGGTAGACACGCTGGTCTTAGAAGCCAGTGCTTCGGCTTGGGAGTTCGAGTCTCCCCATCCGCACCAATCCGGGTTGTTCCAGCCCGGACGTGCAGCACCATCAAGATTTTCCCTGATTTCCCCTCAATGTATCATCCCAGTGCGCCCAGTGCCGCCAGTTGCCTGCTCGACTGTTGCACCATCCGCATGATCAGCGCCTGCGCCTGCGGGTAGCCAGTATTACTCATCAGTGTTTCATCCGCGGTCAGCGGCCAGAGTGCCTGCAAGACGCGCTGCCGCGCCTGCGGCCAGTCGTGCTCCTGCGCCGTGGGCGCAGGCGGCAGTTCCCGGTCCAGCATGTGCAGCGCCTGCCGCGTCATTGCCAGCTCTTGCTCCGCCAGCGCGGCCAGCGCGCCGCTGCGCGGTGGCGGCTGCTGCAGGAGAAACGTGTCGAGCTTGCGGCTCTGGCGTTCGTACAGGTCGAGCAGCAGGTGCAGGGTGGCGCCGGCAGGCCGCCGTTGCGTGTCGAGCGCATCGAGTACGTCCAGCAGCCAGCGCGTCATCTGGCGTCCGGCCAGTCCCAGCTCCGGCCAGGTAGTGCTGTGCAATTGTTCGCCCAGGTAGCGGGCGCGGTCGATGGCGCGCCGGCTGCCACTCATGTGCTGGCCGATGGGGCCGTACCGGGGCGCCAGCGTTGCTTCCTGCCGCTCGGCCTGCAGGCACAGCAAGGCCAGATGGACGTACACGTGGAAGGCGGCCAGGGTGCGGTGGGCATCCCAATAGTGATTATTGTCGTCATCGGGCGCATTCCATAGCGAGCAGACCCTGGCGCCATCGTCGCGCGCATAGTCGGGGGCCAGCAGACTATGGCCGTGGCGGAAGTCGTACAGCTTCTGGTGCAGCGACTCGTGCAGCAAGTGCTCGGCCAGCCACCAGGGATTGCCGATCAGTTCCTGGTTCAGGAACACGCTGCCATTGACGCGGAATTGCGAAATCGATGCCTTGCCGCGCCACGTGCCCAGCTTGGGAAACAGGGCGATCAATTGCACGTGAGACAGCGCGCTGGCCGTCAGACGGGGCAGCAGGGTTTCCAGCAGGTGCAGGCCGCGGCGCAGCAGAACCCGTTCCTGCGGCGTGGGCGTGGCCAGCGGCGCGCCATAGTTATCTTCCATTACGGCAAGAAAGGCGCGCGCATATGGCGTGCCTTCCTGCCAGGCATGCCATATATAGGTGTCCTCGCTCTGCGGGCCGCCCTCGTCGTGCAGCCGGGCCAAAGGCGGCAGATGGGCCACCAGCGGCCCGCCGGGCAAGCCCGCGCGCAAGTGCTCGCCCGCCGCCTGGAACAGCGCCGCGCATTGCGGCAGGGGCAAGCCGTAGTCGTCGCCCAGGTGCAACTGGCGCATGGCGTGCTGGACGGCGCAGCGCAGCACCGTGTCGCCCAGCAACTGGCGCTGGCGCGCGGGCGGCGCCGCATCGAGCTGGCGAGCCAGGCTTTCCGCCTCGGGCAGGCTGTGGCCCAGTTTGTGCAGCCGCCGCCGGTAGGCGACGGCCAGCTGGTCGCGGATGTAGCCGCTGTCGCCAAAGGCACGGTGGGTCACCAGTGCCGTTTCCACGGCGCCCAGCACGCCGGTGTCCGCTGGTGCGGCGCGCAAGCTGTGAACGGGCTGCACGGCGCGGCCGGGTCAGGCGACGGTGGGGTGGTCGTGGTCGTGGTGACCATCGCCCTTCATGCGCAATTCCATTTCATCAACTTCCGTCTGGATTTTTTGCAGGTCGTCATCTGTTACGCCGTCGAGCAGGCGGCTGAGGACCATTTGCAGCTTGGCTTTGGCGTTGCTGGAACCGCCGGGTGCGCTATCGCTCATGATGTTTTCTCCATTAAATGCACTTGGAGAGGGGCGAAGCGGCTTAGGTTTGCCTGAAAAATGGCCAAATTGAGGTAAATCAAAGGTTTTTTGGCCGAAATCTTCGCCAAGAGCGCATTTCTTTGTTTCGGACGGGGCGACAGTTCGCATATACTAATGAACGAAGCAGGCTGGAAAGCCTGTCTCTGGCGAAATAAAGAATGCCGGGGCAAGAGTAAAGACAGGGCCACCCAGGCTGTAGCGACTCGTTCGCCGCCGCTGGTATCCTCTGTGGCCGGGCTGCAAAGCCAGCCACTTTCCCGAAGTCCTTTGTTATAATGCCACGCTTTACCGAATGATGGCCGGCCCTGCATTTACTGAGAAGCGGGGCTGGACGCTCGGAGCCCTGTCGCAGTACTGGAAGCGGCGGATTGTTTGGTGCCTGGTGCGGGTTTTCCCTCAGCCGGGTAGACCAGGTCCATTGTCCTGCTTGCAGTGCTTTTACAGATGAATATGCGAGCGAGTGAAGCTGGACCCATGTCTTGCCGTCAGCGATGGCGCAAGGGGTCGGGTCTTCTTTTCTCGCACCAACAGTGTTTATTTTTTGGACGATTTTTTACATGGCAACTGCAGTCGAAACCTTGGGCAAACTCGAACGTCGTATCACGATCTCCTTCCCGCTGACGGACGTCCGCACGGAAGTTGAGAAGCGCCTGAAAGTGCAAGCCCGTACGGCTAAGGCACCGGGCTTCCGTCCGGGCAAAGTGCCGTTGAAAATGGTCGCAGCACAATACGGCTACCAAATTGAATCGGAAGTGCTGAATGACAAAGTCGGCCGCGCGTTCAACGACGCCGCCAACGAAAACAATCTGCGCGTGGCCGGTTTCCCGAACATCGTGCCGAAAGAAGAAGCAGCCGAAGGCCAGCTGGCTTTCGACGCAACGTTCGAAGTGTATCCGGAAGTCGCCATCGGCGACCTGACGGCCGTTGAAATCGAAACCGTGCAAGCCGACGTGTCGGAAGCCGAAATCGACAAGACCATCGACATTCTGCGCAAGCAGCGCGTGCACTTCCACACCAAGGGCGAAGCTGGCGAACACGGCGACGGCGGCGAGCCGATCGCTGCCAACGGCGACCGCGTGACCGTCGACTTCGTCGGCTCGATCGACGGCGTTGAATTCCCAGGCGGCAAAGCTGAAGGCTACGCTTTCGTGCTGGGCGAAGGCCGCATGCTGCCGGAATTCGAAGCAGCGACCCTGGGCCTGAAAGTGGGCGAGTCCAAGACTTTCCCATTGTCGTTCCCAGAGGACTACCACGGTAAAGACGTTGCCGGCAAAACCGCTTCGTTCACCATCACGCTGCAAAAGCTGGAATGGGCGCACCTGCCGGAAGTCGATGCCGAATTCGCAAAGTCCCTGGGCGTTGCCGATGGCGACCTGGCCAAAATGCGCGAAGACATCAAAGTCAACCTGCAGCGCGAAGTCGCTGGCCGCGTGAAAGCACGCAACAAGGAAGCCGTCATGGACGCGCTGATCAAAGTTGCTGAGCTGGACGTGCCAAAAACGCTGATCGCTCAGGATTCCGAGCGTCTGGCCGAAATGACCCGCCAGGACATGGCGCAGCGCGGCATGAACGTCAAGGACGTGCCTTTCCCAGCAGAACTGTTCGCGGAAAAAGCCGAGCGTCGCGTACGCCTGGGCCTGATCCTGTCGCAGCTGGTAGGCGACAACAAGCTGCAGGCTACGCCTGAGCAAGTCAAGGCGCAAATCGAAGATTTCGCCCAAAGCTACGAAGATCCACGCGAAGTGCTGAAGTACTACTACAGCGACCGTCGTCGTCTGGGTGAGATCGAAGCCCTTGTATTGGAAGAAAACGTCGTCACTTACGTGTTGGGCCTGTCGAAAGTCACGACGAAAGCAGTTGCTTTCGACGAACTGATGGGAAGCAACGCACAAGCGTAAACCAGTTGGTATCCGGATGCCGCTCCCGGCCGCAAGGCCGGGGCGGCGCCCTCTAACTGCTTCACAAGGAAATGAAATGACAGGTATGAACCGTAATCCGGCGCTGGACACAGAGATGCTCGGCCTGGTGCCGATGGTGGTGGAACAAAGCGGTCGCGGCGAGCGCTCGTATGATATTTACTCGCGCCTGCTGAAGGAACGCTTGATTTTCATGGTCGGCCCGGTCAATGACCAGATGGCCAACCTGGTTGTCGCCCAGCTGCTGTTCCTGGAAAGCGAAAATCCGGAAAAGGAAATCTCGCTCTACATCAACTCGCCAGGTGGTTCGGTCTCGGCCGGCATGGCCATCTACGACACCATGCAGTTCATCAAGCCGGACGTCTCGACCCTGTGCACGGGCATGGCTGCCTCGATGGGCGCTTTCCTGCTGGCCGCTGGCGCCAAGGGCAAGCGTTTCTCGCTGCCGAACTCGCGCATCATGATTCACCAGCCGTCCGGTGGTTCGCAAGGCATGGCGTCCGATATCGAGATCCAGGCGAAGGAAATCCTTTACCTGCGCACCCGCTTGAACGGCATCATGGCCGAGCGCACGGGCCAGACGATCGAACAGATCGCCAAGGACACCGACCGCGACCGTTTCATGTCCGCCGACGAGGCCGTTGAGTATGGTTTGATCGACAAAGTGTTGACCAGCCGCGCTTGATGAGCCCCTACCGGTATTGCTAAGTACGTAAGTAAACGCCCGGGCGATCAAACGTTCGGGCGTTTCGCTTTTATTTCGGG
This sequence comes from Janthinobacterium sp. GW460-12-1-14-LB5, assembly GCF_059423585.1. Lineage (NCBI taxonomy): Bacteria > Pseudomonadati > Pseudomonadota > Betaproteobacteria > Burkholderiales > Oxalobacteraceae > Janthinobacterium > Janthinobacterium sp. GW460-12-1-14-LB5. The sequence goes on from NZ_JBWKYD010000002.1 coordinate 278,015, forward strand.
TAGCATGGAGCTTGTGCACGTTGTTGACTTGCACCATGGGTAGCTGCCTTTCCGGCAACTACCTCACTCCGGCTTGCGATTTTGCAATATTGTTAATGCAGTTCCAACCAAAATGCCTTATGTCAGACAAAAAATCCTCTAGCGGCGAAAAATTACTGTATTGCTCGTTCTGCGGCAAAAGCCAGCACGAGGTGAAGAAACTCATCGCCGGCCCGTCCGTGTTCATTTGCGACGAGTGCATCGACCTGTGCAACGACATCATCCGTGATGAAACGTTGAGCATCGAGACGGTGACCGGTACCAAATCCGACCTGCCGACGCCGCAAGAAATTGCCGCCTTGCTCGATCAGTACGTGATCGGCCAGCAGACTGCCAAGCGCATCCTGTCGGTGGCGGTGTACAACCATTACAAGCGCCTCAAGCACCTGGGCAAGAAAGACGACATCGAACTGGCCAAGAGCAACATCTTGCTGGTCGGTCCTACCGGCTCGGGCAAGACCCTGCTGGCACAGACCCTGGCGCGCATGCTCAACGTGCCGTTCGTGATCGCCGACGCCACCACCCTGACCGAAGCCGGTTACGTGGGCGAAGACGTGGAAAACATCATCCAGAAGTTGCTGCAAAGCTGCAACTATGACGTCGAGAAAGCCCAGCGCGGCATCGTCTACATCGATGAAATCGACAAGATTTCGCGCAAGTCCGACAATCCGTCCATCACGCGCGACGTGTCGGGCGAGGGCGTGCAGCAAGCCTTGCTCAAGCTCATCGAAGGCACGATGGCTTCCGTGCCGCCACAAGGCGGCCGCAAGCACCCGAACCAGGATTTCGTGCAGATCGACACGACCAACATCATGTTCATCTGCGGCGGCGCCTTCGACGGCCTGTCGAAAGTGATCGCCAACCGTTCCGAAAAGAGCGGCATCGGCTTCTCGGCCACCGTGCGCAGCAAGTCGCAAAGCTCGGCCAGCGAACTGATGCTGCAAGCGGAACCGGAAGACCTGGTCAAGTTCGGCCTGATCCCGGAACTGGTGGGCCGTCTGCCCGTCATCGCCACCCTGGCGGAATTGACGGAAGAGGCGCTGATCCAGATCCTCGTCGAGCCGAAGAATGCGCTGATCAAGCAGTATTCGAAGCTGCTGGAGATGGAAGGCGCGGAACTGGAGATTCGTCCGGCCGCCCTGCATGCCATCGCCCGCAAGGCGCTGGCGCGCAAGACCGGTGCCCGTGGCCTGCGTTCCATCCTGGAACATGCTTTGCTGGACGTCATGTACGAACTGCCGAGCGAACAAAATGTGGTGAAGGTCGTCATCGACGAAAATACCATCACCAGTGGCGCCAAACCTTTATTGATTTATCAAGAGACTGCCAAGGCCTCCGGAGAAAATTGATTACTGCTGAGACAAATGCATAAAAAGGGTTTTGATTCCTTAAAGCATGGCAGTACAATTTAAATCAATGAGTGCAGGCTTCAATCGGAAAGCCACTCGCGGCGCTTAGCTGCGCGTGGCTTTTTTACTGTGAAAACTGCATTTATTACCGTCATGCGGGTGTGTTTTGCGAAATAGACAGAAAAATGTTTGTTTCACAGAATTATTTATTCTCGCCGGTCTTGTGTTTTGGCAGCGAGCGCCAACATCGTAAACACGCTTTCTATAAGGTACGCCATGACAACTTCCAAATTAACTGAGCAAACTCAACTGCCGTTATTGCCGTTGCGGGATGTCGTCGTTTTCCCGCATATGGTGATACCGCTGTTCGTTGGCCGTCCAAAGTCGATCAAGGCGCTGGAAGCTGCGATGGAGCAGGGCAAGAGCATCATGCTTGCCGCTCAAAAAGCAGCCGCGAAGGACGAGCCGTCTCCTTCGGATATCTATGAAATTGGCTGCGTTGCCAATATTCTGCAAATGCTGAAGCTGCCCGATGGCACCGTCAAGGTGCTGGTCGAAGGCGCGCAGCGTGCCCGTATCAACCACATCAGCGATGCGCCGACGCACTTCATCGCCGACCTGACGCCGCTCGAGTCCGAGCCGGGCGACGAGTCGGAAGTCGAAGCCATGCGCCGCGCGATCGTGCAGCAGTTCGACCAGTACGTCAAACTGAACAAAAAGATCCCGCCGGAAATCCTTGCTTCGCTGTCGGGTATCGACGATGCCGGCCGCCTGGCCGACACGGTGGCCGCGCATCTGCCCCTGAAGCTTGAGCAAAAACAAGTCATCCTGGAAATTTTCAGCGTGGCCAAGCGCCTCGAGCACCTGCTGGGCCAGCTCGAAGGCGAGCTCGACATCCTGCAGGTGGAAAAGCGCATCCGTGGCCGCGTGAAGCGCCAGATGGAAAAGTCGCAGCGCGAGTACTACCTGAACGAGCAAGTCAAGGCGATCCAGAAAGAATTGGGCGAGGGCGAAGATGGCGCCGACCTCGACGAGCTGGAGAAAAAAGTCGCTTCGGCCAAAATGCCGAAGGAAGCGCTCGACAAGGCCACCAACGAGCTGAAGAAGCTGAAACTGATGTCGCCGATGTCGGCCGAAGCTACCGTCGTGCGCAACTACATCGACACCCTGGTCAACTTGCCTTGGAAAAAGAAATCCAAGGTCAACAATGACCTGTCGAATGCGGAAAAAGTGCTCGAAGGCGACCACTACGGCCTCGACAAGGTCAAGGAACGCATCCTGGAATATCTCGCGGTGCAACAGCGCGTCGACAAGCTGAAAGCGCCTATCCTGTGCTTCGTCGGTCCTCCGGGCGTGGGCAAGACCTCGCTGGGCCAGTCCATCGCCCGCGCGACGAACCGCAAGTTCGTGCGCATGGCCCTGGGCGGCGTGCGCGACGAAGCCGAGATCCGCGGCCACCGCCGCACCTACATCGGCTCGATGCCGGGCAAGATCTTGCAATCGCTGTCGAAAGTCGGCGTGCGCAATCCCTTGTTCCTGCTCGATGAAGTCGACAAGATGGGCGCCGATTTCCGTGGCGATCCGTCGTCGGCCCTGCTGGAGGTGCTGGACCCGGAACAGAACCACACGTTCTCCGACCATTACATCGAAGTCGATTTTGACTTGTCTGACGTGATGTTCGTGGCCACGTCGAACTCGTACAATATTCCGCCGGCCTTGCTTGACCGCATGGAAGTGATCCGTTTGTCCGGGTACACGGAAGATGAAAAGACCAGCATCGCGCAGCGTTACCTGTTGCCGAAGCAGATCAAGAACAATGGCTTGAAGGAAGACGAAATTTCGGTGGCCGAGTCGGCCCTGCGCGACATCATCCGCTACTACACGCGCGAAGCCGGTGTGCGTTCGCTCGAGCGTGAAGTGTCGAAGATCTGCCGCAAGGTGGTCAAGATGCTGCTGCTGAAGAAATCCGACAAGAAAGTCATCGTCAACTCGAAGAACCTGGATAAATTCCTCGGCGTGCGCCGCTACGATTTCGGTGTCGCAGAGAAAGAAAACCAGGTGGGCCAGGTGGTCGGTCTGGCATGGACGGAAGTGGGCGGCGATCTGCTGACCATCGAAGCCGTGTCGATGCCGGGCAAGGGCGGCATCATCCGCACGGGTACCCTCGGCGACGTCATGAAAGAGTCGATCGAGGCAGCCCGCACGGTGGTGCGCAGCCGGGCACAGCGCCTGGGCATCAAGGCGGACGTGTTCGAGAAGAGCGACATCCACATCCACGTGCCGGAAGGCGCGACACCGAAGGACGGTCCTTCGGCTGGCGCGGCCATGACGGTGGCGATGGTGTCGGTCTTCACGGGCATCCCCGTGCGCGCCGATGTGGCGATGACGGGCGAGATCACCTTGCGCGGCGAAGTGTTGCCGATCGGCGGCTTGAAAGAAAAGCTGCTGGCGGCCCATCGCGGCGGCATCAAGACGGTCCTGATTCCAGAGCAGAATGTGAAAGACCTTGCCGAAATTCCGGACAACGTCAAGAACAAACTGGAGATCGTTCCCGTACGCTGGATCGACAAAGTGCTGGAAATCGCCCTCGAACGCATGCCGGAAGCACTGGCTGAAGTGGCTGCGGTGGAGGCTGTCACGGCCGCCGCGGCGAAGCCTGATGCGGCTGGCGAGGTGGTAAAACACTAACGTTTTACCCCTGTTTTCCCCAAACAAGCGCTTTTAGAGCGCTTGTTTTATATTGAAACGTGAATTGCGCCCCCAAAGCGCTTGACACATATACAGTGTGGCTTGTTTAATACGCCTGCACATTTTTTTCGCCGGACAGCTGTGGTGCCAAAAGTGCCGCAACGATACGGTAAACGTTTTATACCTTTGTAATTGGGGATGCTAGTGAACAAGACTGAATTGATCGACCACATTGCTGAAAAAGCTGACATTTCCAAAGCCGCCGCTGCGCGCGCACTCGACGCTGTTATCGGCGGCGTGACGGAAACTTTGAAAAACAACGACAGCGTGACGCTGGTTGGTTTTGGCACTTTCTCGGTCAGCGAACGCGCTGAACGTACCGGCCGCAATCCGCGTACCAAAGAAGCGATCACGATCGAAGCAGCAAAAGTTCCAAAATTTAAAGCTGGTAAAGCTTTGAAGGATGCTGTAAACTAACGGACTTCGGTGAGGTGACAATCACCGGAAACATTTGGCGGCGCCTCCGGGTGCCGCGATTTCAGGGTTGAGGTTCTTCGAATAACAGCCCTGGATACAAATGCAAGCAGTACTGTGTATTTTTCGGAGTGGTAGTTCAGTTGGTTAGAATGCCGGCCTGTCACGTCGGAGGTCGCGGGTTCGAGTCCCGTCCGCTCCGCCAAAAAAATACGCTCTTAAGGAGTGGTAGTTCAGTTGGTTAGAATACCGGCCTGTCACGTCGGGGGTCGCGGGTTCGAGTCCCGTCCGCTCCGCCAGAATATAGAAGCCCGCGCTGCTGAATAAGTAGCGCGGGTTTTTCTTTTTCAGCGACCGATTATCTCGGCGCACCTGCATTCTAAAATCCCTTCCTGCCGTTTTGAATAAAAACACCTGCGTTTAAATCCCCTTTAAGCTGCGCCGGGTTAAATGCCCGGATCCGGCGCCTTGCCGTCCCTGCGGCGCCAGGGCAGGGCGCGCGCCCTGATTTACCCTTGCTATAGCGCTATGGGCATTGTAGAATCAGGAGATAATGGCTTGGGCGTCAGAATCCTGCTTTAGTTCCAGCGCCAAGTTGTTGAATCTAAAGGGGAAGTGGACATCTGTCCCGTCCATTCCGCCGAAGAAATCAAGGCGAACGCATGTTCGCCTTTTTTTATAGTGATCCACTCATCCCGAATTGGCTGACCATGTTTGAATTTATTCGTACCCATCGACGCTTGATGCAGTTTCTCTTGATGCTGGTCATCGTCCCGTCTTTTGCACTGGTCGGTATCAGCGGCTACCAAAGCTTCGGCGACGGCGCGAACACCATCGCCAAGGTCGGCGACCAGGTCGTTACGCAGCAGCAATATGAAGAAGCGCAACGCCAGCAGATCGACCGCTACCGCCAGATGATGGGCGAGCAGTTCGACCAGAAAATGTTCGATACGCCGGAAGCGCGCCAGAGCATCCTCGACAACCTGATCGCCGAGCGCGCCGTGGCTGCCGAAGTGGGCCGTAGCCACCTGGTCATCAGCGATGCCGTGCTGCAAAAGGAAGTGCTGGAAATTCCAGGCTTGACCTTGCCGGACGGTAAATTCGACCTGGAACGCTACAAGGCCATGCTGGCTGCCCAAGGCATGACGCCGCAGATGTACGATGCGCGCCGCCGCAGCGACCTGGCCCTGCAGCAACTGGCCGGCGCCGTGCAAGGCACGGCCTTCGCGCCGAACACCGTCTCCAAGCGCCTGTCCGACATTACCTCGGAAGAGCGTGAAGTGCAGGAATTGCTGCTGCCGATCGCCCAGTACGTGCCGGAAGTCAAAGTGACGGACGCCATGATCAAGGCTTTCTATGACAAGAACAGCAAGTTCTTCGAAATCCCGGAACAAGCGAAGATCGAATACGTCGTGCTGGACGACAGCGCTGCCGGCGAGCAAGTCGACGTCAGCGACGCCGACGTGACCGCCTACTACGCGAAGAACCAGAAAGCCTACACGACGCCAGAAGCGCGCCAGGCCAGCCACATCCTGGTAGCCGTCAAGAAAGACGCCTCGGCCGCCGACAAGGCAGCCGCGAAGGCCAAGGCGGAAGCCATCCTGGCTGACGTGCGCAAAACGCCTGCCAGCTTTGCCGCCGTAGCCAAGGCCAAGTCGGAAGACCCGGCATCCGCCGAGCAGGGCGGCGACCTGGGCGAGATCGGCAAGGATGGCTTGCCGGCACCGCTGCTGAGCGCCGTCAGCAAGCTCAAGCAAGGCGAAATCAGCGACGTCGTCGCTTCCGATTTCGGTTACCACATCCTGACCGTCACCTCGCTCAAGCCACAGCACGTGCGTGCGCTGGACGAAGTGCGCGGCGAAATCACGGCCGACCTGCGCAAGCAATTTGCTGCCAAGAAATATTCGGAAATGGCGGAAACCTTCACCAATACCGTGTACGAGCAATCGGACAGCCTGAAACCGGTGGCCGACAAGCTGAAGCTGAAAGTGGAAACCGCCGCCAACCTGTCGCGCACGCCGTCGCCGGCACTGGGCAAGGCGCCGTTCAACAACGCCAAGTTCCTGTCCGCCATCTTCTCGAACGACTCGCTGAAGGACAAGCGCAACACGGAAGCCGTCACCGTCGCGCCGAACGTGCTGATCGCCGGCCGCGTGGTGGAATTCAAGCCCGCCTCGAAGCGTCCGCTGGCCGAAGTCGAAGCGATGATCCGTCAGCGCGTGACGCTGGAAGAAGCGGAAAAGCTGGCCAAGAAAGCGGGCGAGACCAAGCTGGCCGCCTTGAAGGCTTCGGGCGACGCGACCGGTTTCGGCGCCGCCCAATGGGTATCGCGCAGCAAGCTGGACGGCATCAACCGCGCCGCCATCGCGCAAGTCATGAAGGCGGACACGAGCAAGCTGCCAGCCTATGTGGGCGTGGACTTGCCAGCCCTGGGCTACGGCATCTACCGCATCGCCAAGGTGCAGCAGCCGGCGCAAGTGGACGCGGCGCGTCGCCAGCAAGAGAAAGACCAGATCAGCGGCATCCTGGCACAACAGGAAATGTTCGATTACGTCGAATACCTGAAAGCCAAGGCCAAGGTGAAGATCGTCAAACCGGTCACCGCCCCAGCCGCCGCAGCGCCGGAAGCGCCGTAAGATTTAGTTTCCACGCATAAAAATAGCCGCTTTCGAGCGGCTATTTTTTTTGTCTGCTGAATCGACAGGCTTACTTGGCTTTCAGCAACGGCGCCAGTTGCGGCCAGATGTTTTTCAGGATGGTCGGATGCGCCTTGGCGTTCGGGTGCATGCGGTCGGCCTGGAACAGCTGCGGCTGGTCGGCGATGCCTTCGAACATGAAGGGCACGAGCGGCGCCTTCCATTCCTTTGCCAGCTTGCCGTACACGCCATAAAACTGCTCGCCGTAGGCGCGGCCATAGTTGGGCGGCATGCGCATGCCCACCAGCACCACTTGCGCCCCCGTCTTTTTCACGGCGTCGCCCATGGCGCGCAGATTCGCTTCGGCGGCCGCCACAGGCAAGCCGCGCAAGCCGTCGTTGGCGCCCAGTTCGATCAGCACGACGTCGGGCTGGTGCTTGGTCAGCAGGGCCGGCAGGCGGGCGCGGCCGCCGCTCGTGGTCTCGCCGCTGATGCTGGCGTTGACGATGCGCGTGTCGTTCTGCTGCGCGGCCAGCCGCTGTTCCAGCAGCGCCACCCAGCCCGTGCCGCGTGCCAGTCCATACTCGGCCGAGAGACTATCGCCGAGCACCAGCAGCGTTTTTGGTGCAGAATAGGCGTTCGACATGCCTGACACCAGGAGCAGGGCTGCCGCAGGAAGCAAGGACAGGGTGCGCCGCCGTGCGCGGTTGGCGTCCTGGATACTTATTTGTTCACGAAATTTTTTAAGATAGATCAGCATGCCCGAATTCCCTAAAGCGACTTCCACCAGTTTTCTCCCGTCAGAGACAGCCGCACGGCGAGCGGACCAGCGGCCCGCCGCAAGCAACAGCCAAAACAGTCAAAACAGCCAAAATGCCCGGCCAGCCATCGAAGTGGTTCAGCTGGCCAAGCGCGTACCCGATGCCGATGGCGAGCTGACCATCCTGCATCAAGTCGATTTTACCGTGCAAACGGCGGAGACGCTGGCCATCGTCGGCGCCTCCGGTTCCGGCAAGTCGACGTTGCTGGGTTTGCTGGCGGGCCTGGACACGCCCAGCGACGGCAAGGTGGTACTCGATGGTACCGATATCTTCGCCCTCGATGAAGACGGCCGTGCCGGTTTCCGCAAGGAAAAGCTCGGTTTCGTGTTCCAGTCCTTCCAGCTGCTGGCCCACCTGACGGCGCTGGAAAACGTCATGCTGCCGCTGGAATTGCGCGGCGACCCGGACGCGAAGGAAAAGGCGCAAGCCATGCTGGGCAGAGTCAACCTGGGCAGCCGCCTGAAACATTATCCGAAATACCTGTCCGGCGGCGAGCAGCAGCGCGTGGCCCTGGCGCGCGCGTTCGTCACGGAGCCGCCGCTGCTGTTCGCCGACGAGCCGACGGGCAGCCTGGACGCCGCCACCGGCGAAGCCGTGATCCAGCTGATGTTCGAGCTGAACCGCGAACGGGGCTCGACCCTGGTGCTCGTCACGCATGACAGCTCGATCGCGGCCCGTTGCGGCCGGACGATTACGATTGCCGCAGGGCGGCTGGTATAGCGTTTTAACTATGCCGACAAGGCATTGATCAACCTGCGTATCGCCGGTATCAATTCCCCCGCCGTCAAGCCGATAGGGCCGCTGCCTGCCGCCACCAGCGCGTCCGCCGCCGCGCCGTGCAGCCACACGGCGCCGAGCGCCGCTTCCCATTCCGGCCAGCCCTGCGCCAGCAGGCTGCCGCACAGGCCGGACAGCACGTCACCCGTGCCGGCCGTCGCCAGCGCGGGGCCGCCCGTGTTGTTGACGACGACGCTGCCATCGGGCGCGGCGATCACCGTGCCCGAACCCTTGAGTACCACGATCACGCCCAGCTGCGCCGCCAGCTGGCGCGCCGCGCCCAGGCGGTCGGCCTGCACCTCGGCCACCGTCAGGTCGAGCAGGCGCGCCGCCTCCAGCGGATGCGGGGTCAGGATCGTCGCTCCCGCGCCCGTGCGCACGGCCAGCGCCGATTGCAGCTCCGGCTCGGCCGCCATCAGGTTCAGCGCATCGGCGTCGAGCAGCAGGGGGCTGTCGCTCTCGAACGTGCGCTGCAGCAGCTCCACCGTATCGACGTCGTCGCCCAGGCCCGGCCCCGCCACGAGCGCGGCAAAGTGCAGGCCCGAGAAATCCACGTCCTGCGCGCGGCGGCACATCAGTTCCGGCTGGCCGCTGTCGAAGGCGGGCGGCGCGTCGGGAAAGGCGATGTACACTCTTCCCGCGCCCGCATGCAGGGCCGTGCGGGCCGCCAGGATGGGCGCGCCCGCCATGCCTTGCGCGCCGCCGATGACAGCCACGCTGCCGTAGCTGCCCTTGTGCGTGTTCTGCCGGCGCGGCTGCAACTGGCGGGCGAACAGGTGCAGGCCGCCCAGCTGGGCCCTGGCGGGCGGCAGCAGCGATGGGTCGATGGCCAGCGCCGCCACTTCCACTTCACCCGCATAGTCGCGGCCATTTGCCGTGTGCAGGCCCGGCTTGTCGCCGATGAAGGTGAGCGTATGCGTGGCGCGGATGGCGACGCCGTCGATGGCGCCCGTGTCCGCATGCAGGCCGCTGGGCACGTCGAGCGCCAGCACGGGGCAATCGAGATTGTTGACCAGCTGCGCCATGTCGCGGCATTCGCCATCCAGGGGGCGCGAGGCGCCGATGCCGAACAGGCCATCGATGACGAGGTGCCAGGGCGCCGCGCCCACGGCGGCCGACGCCATGGACGTTGCCGCGTCCATGAAGCGCGCGGCGCTGTTGCGGGCGCGGCTCAGGGCCTGTTCGCGTTCGGGCGAGGTGGCTTGCGCCTCGGGCGCCAGCCATATCAGCACCTCGGTGCCACTGCCGGCCAGGTGCGCGGCCGCTTCCAGCGCATCGCCGCCATTGTCGCCGGGGCCGGCCAGCACCAGCACGCGCCGGTGGCCCGCGTCGCCGTCTTCCTGCCCGTGCAGCAGCTTCAGGGCGGCACTGGCGGCGGCCTGGCCCGCGCGCTGCATCAGCAGCCCTTGCGGCAGGTCGCGCAGGGCGGCTTGTTCGATGGCGCGCAGTTCGGCGATGGCGTACAGCGGTGTTGCGGAGTCGATCAGTGTCATGGCGCGTGTTCCGTTAGTCAGCATGTCTTCAACATAAGGCCGAAGCGGGCGAAAGGCAAGGCGCGCACGCCTGAAACGCGTCCCTGTTTGGCGGCTACAATAGCCATCTCGCTTAAGACTGGGGGGCAGGACGATGGACTGGCAATTCTGGATCGACCGGGGCGGCACCTTTACGGACATCGTGGCGCGCCGTCCTGACGGCAGCCTGGCCACGCACAAGCTGCTGTCGGAAAACCCGGGCCAGTACCGCGACGCGGCGCTGGCCGGCATGCGCCAGCTGATGGGCCTTGCGCCCGGCGCGCCGCTGCCCGTGGAGCAGGTGGGGGCCATCAAGATGGGCACGACGGTGGCCACCAATGCGCTGCTCGAACGCAAGGGCGAGCCGACCGTGCTGGCCATCACGCGGGGTTTCCGCGACGCCTTGCGCATCGCCTACCAGAACCGCCCGCAGCTGTTTGCGCGCCAGATCATTTTGCCCGAACTGCTGTACGGCGACGTGATCGAGATCAATGAACGCATGGGCGCCCATGGCGAGGTGGTCACGCCGCTCGACGAGACGGCCGCCCGGGCCGCGCTGGAACAGGCTTACGCGCGCGGCATGCGCGCCATCGCCATCGTGCTGATGCACGGCTACCGCCATCACGCGCACGAGGCGCGGCTGGCGCAGCTGGCGCGCGCGGCCGGTTTTACGCAGGTGTCCGTGTCGCACGAGGTCAGCCCCATGATGAAACTGGTGGCGCGCGGCGACACCACGGTGGTCGACGCCTACCTGTCTCCCATCCTGCGCCGCTACGTCGACCAGCTGGCGATGGAGCTGCCCGGCGTGCACCTGCAATTCATGCAGTCGAACGGCGGCTTGACGGATGCGCGCGCCTTCCAGGGCAAGGACAGCATCCTGTCCGGCCCCGCGGGCGGCATCGTCGGCATGGTGCGGGCCAGCGCGCTGGCCGGTTTCGACAAGGTCATCGGCTTCGACATGGGCGGCACGTCCACCGACGTGTCGCATTACGCGGGCGAATTCGAGCGCGTGTTCGAGACGCAGATCGCCGGCGTGCGCATGCGCGCACCGATGATGAGCATCCACACGGTGGCGGCGGGCGGCGGCTCCATCCTGCATTTCGACGGCGCCCGCTACAAGGTGGGGCCGGACAGCGCCGGCGCCAATCCCGGCCCCGCCAGCTACCGGCGCGGCGGCCCGCTGGCCGTCACCGACTGCAACGTCATGCTGGGCAAGCTGCAGCCCGCCTTCTTCCCCCGTGTCTTCGGCCCCGGCGCCGATGAGGCGCTGGACGCGGCCACCGTGCGTACCCAGTTTGAGGCCCTGGCGCGCACGGTGAACTCGACGCCGGAGCAGGTGGCCGAAGGCTATGTCGCCATCGCCGTGGGCAATATGGCCAACGCCATCAAGCAGATTTCCGTGCAGCGGGGGCACGACGTCACCGAATATGCGCTCACCAGCTTTGGCGGCGCGGGCGGCCAGCACGCCTGCCTGGTGGCCGACGCGCTGGGCATGCGCACGGTCTTCATCCACAGCCTGGCGGGCGTGATGTCGGCCTACGGCATGGGCCTGGCCGACCAGAGCGCCATGCGCGAGCGGGCCATCGAAGCGGCACTGGGCGTGGACCTGGCGGGCGATTTCGCGGCCTTGGGCGAACTGGCGCGGCGCGACTTGCTGCGCCAGGGCGTGGCGGGGGAGCGCATCGCGCTCGTGCACCGCGTGCACCTGCGCTATGAAGGCACGGATACGGCCCTCATCGTGCTGTCCGATACGCTGGCCGGCATGCAGGCGCAGTTCGAAGCGGCGTACAAAAAGCGCTTTTCGTTCCTGATGCCGGCGCGCGCGCTGATCGTCGAAGCCATTTCCGTGGAAGCCATCGGCGCCTCCGATGCGCCGGAACCGGCCGCGCCCGCGTATGCGTCCCGTGAAGGCGCACTGGTGCCCGTGCAGACGGTGGCCATGTACTGCGCCGGAGCATGGCGCGACAGCGGCCTGTATGGGGCGGACAGCCTGCGTCCCGGCGACGCCATCGATGGCCCGGCCATCGTCAGCGACGCCAACGCCACCACCGTGATCGAACCGGGCTGGCGCGCGGAAGTGACGGCGCACGGCCATTTGATCTTGCGCAGAGTCGTCGCCGTGCCGGAGCGTGTCGCCATCGGGACGAATGCCGATCCCGTCATGCTGGAAATTTTCAATAATCTGTTCATGTCGATCGCAGAGCAGATGGGCCTGCGCCTGCAGAATACGGCCCATTCCGTCAACATCAAGGAGCGGCTCGATTTCAGCTGCGCCATCTTCGACGCCCAAGGCCATTTGATTGCCAACGCGCCGCACATGCCCGTGCACCTGGGCTCGATGGGCGAGAGCATCCGCACCGTCATGACGCGCAATGCGGGCGCCATGCGGCCCGGCGACGTCTTCATGCTGAACGACCCGTACCACGGCGGCACGCACTTGCCCGACGTGACGGTGATTTCTCCCGTGTTTGACGAAAACGGCGCTGCCATCCTGTTTTACGTGGGTTCGCGCGGCCACCATGCGGACATCGGCGGCACGACACCAGGCTCGATGCCGCCCGACTCCACGCGCATCGAGGAAGAGGGTGTGTTGATCGACAATTTCAAGCTGGTCGACGGCGCCACGGGCACGATGCGCGAAGATGCAACCCTGGCCCTGCTGGCGGGCGCCAGCTGGTCGGCGCGCAACCCGCAGCAGAATGTGGCCGATTTGCGCGCCCAGGTGGCGGCCAACCAGAAGGGGGCGGAAGAGCTGCGCAAGATGGTGGCGCATTTCGGCATCGAGGTCGTGCAAGCCTACATGGGCCATGTGCAGGACAACGCCGAGGAAGCCGTGCGCCGGGTCATCACCACCCTGAAGGATGGCAGCTACGCGCTGAACCTGGACAACGGCGCGCAGATCAAGGTGGCGGTTTCGGTCGACGTGGCCGCACGCAGCGCCGTCATCGACTTCACGGGCACGTCCGCCCAGCTGCCGAACAATTTCAATGCGCCGTCCGCCGTCTGCATGGCGGCCGTGCTGTACGTGTTCCGCACCCTGGTCGACGACGAGATTCCGCTGAACGCGGGCTGTCTGAAGCCTTTGACCGTGATCATCCCGCCCGGCTCCATGCTCAATCCGCAGTACCCGGCCTCCGTTGTGTCGGGCAACGTGGAAACCTCGACCTGCATCACCAACGCCCTGTACGGCGCGCTGGGCGCGATGGCCGCCTCGCAGGGCACGATGAACAATTTCACGTTCGGCAGCGAGAAATACCAGTACTACGAGACGATTTCGGGCGGATCGGGCGCCGGTCCCGGTTTCGACGGCACGGACGTGGTGCAGACGAACATGACCAATTCGCGCCTGACGGACCCGGAAATTCTGGAATGGCGCTTTCCCGTGCGGCTGGACAGCTACAGCATCCGTGCCGGTTCCGGCGGGGCGGGGCGCTGGCATGGCGGCAATGGCGGCGTGCGCCGCGTGCGCTTTCTGGAACCCATGACGGCGGCGATTTTGTCGAACAACCGCATTATTCCCCCGTTCGGCATGGATGGCGGCGAGGCGGGCGCGCTGGGGCGCAACTACGTCGAGCGCGTGGACGGCACGGTGGAACAGCTGGCGCACATCGGCAAGACCGATATGTGCCCCGGCGACGTGTTCGTCATCGAGACGCCGGGCGGGGGCGGTTACGGCAAGTTGGAGTAAGCCGTGCCGGCGCCGCTCAGCTGCGCCCGCACCTGGCCCACGTCGCGCATGGGGGCGCGGCCGAACTGGCGGCTGTATTCGCGGCTGAACTGCGATTCGCTGGCGTAGCCGACGCGGTAGCCGGCCGTGCCGGCGTCGATCTGCTCGACCAGCATCAAGCGCCGCGCTTCCTGCAGGCGCAGCAGCTTCTGGTACTGCATCGGCGTCATGGCCGTAATCGCCTTGAAGTGGTGGTGCAGCGACGACATGCTCATGTTCGCCATGCCGGCCAGGTGCTCGATGCGCAGCGGCTGCGCGTAATGGTGCCTGATCCAGTCGATGGCTTGCGCCACCTGGTGCGACTGGCTGCTGGCCAGCGCCATGTGGCGCAAACGCGCGCCCACGGGGCCATTGAGCAGGCGATACGTCAGCTCGCGGCGGATCAGGGGCGCCAGCGCGGCGATTTCGCCCGGCTTGTCGAGCAGGCGCACGAGGCGCAGCATGGCGTCGAGCAGTTCGGGCGACACGTCGCTGACGGAAATGCCGCGCGTGGCGGGCAGGATCTTCTGCTGCGCGCTGCCACCCGTGCCAGCTGCGCTTTCGCCGTCGAGCAGCGCCGCCACGTCGGCGATGTCGATGCCCAGCACCACGCACAAATGCGGCTGTTCTTCGCTCGCCTGCGCCACGCGCACCTGCACCGGCAGGTCGACGGACGTCAGCAGGTACTGCATGCGGCTGTAGTGGAAGGTTTCGCTGCCCAGTGTGACGTCTTTCGCGCCCTGCGCGATGATGGCCACGCTGGGGCGCGCCGCATGGAACAGCGATTCCGTGACGGACGACTGGCGGTGGAACGTCAGGTTGGCGATGGCCGTCGCATAGTCGCCGTTGCGCGGCGCGTGGCGGCTGATCAGGGCGGCGATTTCATCTTGCGGGGGAATTGGTGCGGGCATGGTGCAGTACGCGTCAGGCGAGGAGGGCGGGGCTTGATCTTACGCAGATTTGGAGGATCGTGCAAAGGTCTTGCAGGATCGCGGTAACGGACACCGGGCATCTGGGGCACACTTGTGCAATCGCATGCACGGCACGCGTTCCCCGCCACACACCTATAGATACAGGAGTTTTCATGACCACCATCGCCAAAGGCTACGCCGCATTCGGCCCGACTTCCGCACTGCAACCGTTCACGTTCGAGCGCCGCGCCCCGCGCGAAGACGACGTGGCCATCTCGATCAAATACTGCGGCGTGTGCCATTCCGACATCCACCAGGCGCGCGACGAATGGGGCGGCGCCGCCTTCCCCATGGTGCCCGGCCATGAAATCGCCGGCGTCGTCACGGCCGTCGGCGCCAATGTGAGCAAGTTCAAGGTGGGCGACCACGTGGGCGTGGGCTGCTTCGTCGATTCCTGCACCACTTGCAAGACGCGCAACGTGGACCTGGAACAGTACATGCCAGGCCTGATCCAGACCTACAACGGCCTGGAAGCGGACGGCAAGACGGCCACGCAGGGCGGCTACTCGGACAGCATCGTCGTCAAGGAAGGCTATGTGCTGTCGATTCCCGACAATCTGCCGCTGGACGCGGCCGCGCCGCTGCTGTGCGCCGGCATCACCCTGTATTCGCCGCTGAACCACTGGAAGGCCGGTCCTGGCAAGCAGGTCGCCATCCTGGGCATGGGCGGCCTGGGCCACATGGGCGTCAAGATCGCCCACGCCATGGGCGCCGAAGTGACGGTGCTGAGCCAGACCCTGTCGAAGCGCGAAGACGGCCTGCGCCTGGGCGCCGACCATTATTACGCCACCAATGACGCGGAAACGTTCAGCAAACTGGCCGGCACGTTTGATCTGATCATCTGCACGGTGGGCGCTTCCATCGACTGGAACCAGTACATCAACCTGCTGAAAGTGGACGGCAACATGGTCATCGTCGGCATCCCGGACGGCGCCGTGCCGCCCGTGAACGCCTTCGGCCTGGTGGGCGCGCGCCGCAGCCTGTCCGGCTCCATGATCGGCTCGATCAAGGAAACCCAGGAAATGCTGGATTTCTGCGGCAAGCACAATATCGTGTCGGACATCGAGATCATCCGCATCCAGGATATCAATGAGGCGTTCGAGCGCGTGGTCAAGAGCGATGTGCGCTATCGCTTCGTCATCGATATGGCCTCTTTGTAACGCTCGAGAAAAAGCCCAGGGCGTTGTTGCCGCGTCTCGCCGTACATTCGTACTGTCTTCGACGCGGCGCCTAGCCCTGGGCCTTTTTCGAGCGTTCCATGAACGCTACCCGAAAAGCCAGGACCGGATTCGGTTCGCCAGACTTTCCCCATTCCCGCCAAAAATCAAGCTCCTGCATCAATTTTTCTTTCCTTGCGTCAAAAATCGGCATAAAATGAAACCGTACAGTACAGTTTCACTACGTAGATTTAAAAAATCAGCCATCCCCGGCGTGTTGGCCTGGGCAGGGGAGGCGTCATGGATAAAAAATGGACACTTCAGTAAATAAAGGCGCGCCGGCGATCCCGGCGGTCTTCAGGGGCAAGCGGCTTGCCCTGACGGTTTTCGGTATCTTTCTTGGTTTTTCCGGCCTGGCCCTGGCGGCAGGCGGCATCGAACTGATTACCCTCGGCGGTTCCTGGTATTACCTGCCGGCAGGTCTCGGCTTGCTATTGGCCGGCGTGCTGTATTGGCGCCGCAAACCGCTGGCCAGCGGCGTCATCGCGGCGCTGCTCATCGCTACCCTGGTCTGGGCCGTGTGGGAAACCGGCTTCGCCTTCTGGCCCATGGTGCCGCGCCTGGCGCCGTTCCTCGTCATCGGCCTGGTGGCCGCCTTGCTGCATCCGTGGCTGGCCGGTCGCAGGCACAATGGGCAGTCGCGCGGTTTCGCGGCCCTGTTCGCCGTCGTGCTGGCAGCCGGTTTCGCCTCGATGTTCAAGCCGCATGGCGTGACGGAAGCGACCGCGCAGCCGCAGCAGGATGCCGTGACGGCGATCAATGACGGCAGCGCCAATTGGGCGCATTATGCAAATGGGCCGAAGGGCACGCGCTTCGCGCCGTACACGCAGATCGACAAGGCTAACGTCGACCAGCTGCAAGTGGCGTGGACCTACCGCTCGGGCGAACTGGCCGAAGGCGCGTCCGAATCGCAAAACACGCCGCTGCAGATCGGCGATACCATCTATACGTGTACGCCGACCAGCAAGGTCATCGCGCTCGACGCGGACACGGGCAAGCAGCGCTGGATCTTCGATCCCAAGCCGGTCAATACCAAAACGTGGAACCGCTGCCGCGGCGTGGGCTACTACGAGCCGGCGAAAGTGACAAAGCCGTTCCAGTTCGAGGGCATGCAGGCGGCCGGCGCGCCGCAAGCGGGCGCCTGCGCCAGGCGCATCGTGCAAGTGACCATGGATGCGCGCCTGATTCAGATCGACGCGCAGACGGGCAAGCAGTGCGAAGGCTTCGGCGACAAGGGTTCCGTCGACCTCACCGCCGGCCTGGGCAAGGTCAAGATGAACGTGCCGTACTACGCCTACACCTCCGCGCCGACTGTGGCGCGTAACCTGATCATCCTGGGCGGCTGGGTCTTCGACGGCCGCTCCACCGATGAACCGTCGGGCGTCGTGCGCGCCTACAGTGCCGATACGGGTGAACTGGTATGGGCCTGGGACCTCGGCAATCCCGCCATCACGAAGCTGCCGCCGGAAGGGCAGACCTACACGCGCAGCACGCCGAACATGTGGTCGGCGCCCGCTTTTGATGATGCACTGGGCCTGGTCTACCTGCCGACGGGGAACGAGCAGCCCGATTTCTGGGGCGGCAAGCGTCCGCCGCTGACGGAGAAGTATTCGTCGGCCATCGTCGCCCTCGACATGGCCACGGGCCGCGAACGCTGGACGTATCAGACCGTGCATCACGATATCTGGGATTACGACGTGGCCGCGCAGCCGGCCCTGTACGACGTCCCGGACGGCAAAGGTGGAAAAATTCCCGCGCTGGTGCAGCTGACCAAGCGGGGCCAGATATTCATGCTGGACCGCCGCACGGGCAAGCCGATTGCCGAAGTCACGGAAAAAGCCGTGCCGCAGGAGCACGCGGCCGGCGACTGGGTGGCCAAAACGCAGCCATATTCGACCGGCATGCCGGCCCTCGGCGCGGAAACGCTGACGGAGCGCGATATGTGGGGCGCCACCTTCTTCGACCAGCTGGCGTGCCGCATCAGCTTCCGCAAGCTTAATTACCAGGGCGAGTTCACGGCGCCGAGTACGCGCGAGACCTTGATCTATCCGGGCTACTACGGCGGCTTCAACTGGGGCGGCGCGGCCGTCGATGAAAGCAATGGCTATATGTTCGTCAACGATATCCGCATGCCGCAAGTGGTCAGGCTGGTGCCGCGCGACACCGTGGACGTGGCCAAGCTGACGGCTGGCCACGGCGTGGGCAGCACCTATCCGATGGATGGCACGCCGTTCGTCATCGACCACAAGGCCTTCAATTCGCCGCTGGGCATACCTTGCCAAAGCCCGCCGTGGGGCGTGTTTGCCGCCATCGACCTGAAAACGCGCACCAAAGTGTGGGAGCGTCCGGCCGGCACGGTGCAGGACGCCGTCATTAACGGCGTGCGCGCGCGCCTGCCCATCCCGCTGGGCATGCCCACCCTGGGCGGCGGCGTGAGCACGGCGTCGGGCCTGGTGTTTTATGCGGGCACGCAGGATTATTATCTGCGTGCCATGGATATCGCCACCGGCCGCGAAGTATGGAAGGCGCGCATGCCCGTCGGTTCGCAAGGCACGCCGATGACGTATGTGTCGCCCACGTCGGGCCGCCAGTACGTGGTGGTGGTGGCGGGCGGCGCCCGCCAGAGTCCGGACCGGGGAGATTACGTGATAGCATACGCGCTTCCCAGGACACAGTAAGAGTTTGCTTCATGCCCCAGTTGCGCACCGTTCCAGCTTCCCCGAGTACCCGAAGCGAGGAGCGGCGGCGCAAGCTGCTGGTGGCGGCGGCGGACCTCTTCCTCGCCTCCGGCTATGACGGCGTCAGCATGGACGCCATCGTGGCCGAGGCGGGCGGCTCGAAAGCCACCGCCTACCGCTACTTCGGCAGCAAGCAGGAACTGCTGGTGGCCGTGGTGGAATACCTGTGCGCCGACTTCATCATCGCGCTGCGCCGGCTCGATACGTCGCAGGTCGGCCTGGAACAGGGCTTGCAGCTGATCCTCGATGAACTGGTGGCCGTCGTCACCAGCCCCCGCCACGTAGACTTTTATCGCCTCGTCGTCACGGGCGCGGCCGCCGTGCCGGCCGTGGGCCAGACCTGGTACGAACACGGCCCGCAAGTGTGGCACGCATTGATATTGCGCCTGCTGGAGCAGCAGCGCGCCCATGGCCGTATCGCGCCCGACACCGCGTTGTCCAACCTGCCGCAAATCCTGTTCGACGCCGTCTTTTCACACCTGACCACGCGCACCGTCATGCTGGGACAGGGCGGCGATGCCGCCACGTTCCGGCCCTTGATTGCGGAGCTGATCGAGCTGGTGGTGGCGCGGGTGGAACGCAGGGCGGAGTCGGCCCGATAGGGCCATAATCCGGGAATAGTCTGTTGGCCGGTGGTCTCAGGGATTTGTGCGCCGGAGCTTTTCCAGTTCTTCAGTCGCGTGGCGGTTGCCTGGATCCAGGGCCAATACCCTGGCATAGCCGGCGCGGGCGCCTTCGCGGTCTCCCGATGCAAGCAGGGCTTCAGCCAGGCTGTCGTGGACATTATGGCTAAGGGGATAGGCTTCCGCATTCCAGCGGAAGACCTGGATGGCAGCTTCCGGCTGGCCCTTGCGCAACAGGCTATAGCCAAAAGCGTTGAGTGCGGATTCGCTCACATCGTATGTTGCGGACTCGCGTGCTCCCAGGCGGAGGTAGGCGGCACGCATTGCATCCAGGCCCTCGCGAAACAAGATCGGACTGAGGGCAGCCTGCAGGCTGCGTCGCGGCAAGGCCACCGGCTTGCCGTGCACAAGGTCGGCAATGTCTCTTGCCATCGCGACCACCGTCGCTCCCTGCCAGGCATTGTCAAGAATGACGATCGCCACCTGATCGGATAGCGAGCGCACAAATATGCTCTGGTAGCCAGGGACGCTTCCCGTATGCAGGACAACGGGAAGTGGCGTATCTTTTCGTACGGCCCAGTCCTCGACCTCCCAGCCGTAACCATAGCCCTTGCCCCTGTTGGTGAACATTTCGCGCTGGGACGTCTGCTTGAGCAGGCGGCCGCCGGCCAGCGCAGCGTCAAAGCGCACCAGGTCGAGCGCCGTCGCATACAGGCCGGCCGCGGAATAAGATACGGATGGATCGATATAGGGGGGCATCACGCGCGTGCCATCGTCGGTCTGCACGGTTCCCTGTGCAAGTTTCGCGATAATTGCGCGGCCATCGAAGACGCCGCTGTCCTGCATGCCCGCCGGCGCAAAGACATATTGTTTCATATTCTCGGCATAGCTTTTCCCGGTGGCCGCTTCAACTATCATTCCGAGCAAGTAATAGCCGTTGTTGTTGTAGCGCCAGGTCCCGGGTTCGCTTGCCAGTGCGCCAGGAATCCATTCGCTTGCGAATTCTTTGGGCGTGTAATGACGGCGCGCGTCCTTGCTCCAGAATGGATCGGTGTAGCGGGATGGCAGATCGGCCAGGCCGGACGTATGCGCCAGCAGCTGTCGCACCGTTATTTTCCCCGCAGCAGTACCTGCATACGCCGCCGGGAGGTAGGTACCGACGGTTTCATCGAGGTTGATATGGCCAAGCTCCGCGAGCCGCATGACCAGGGTCGCAGTGAGCGGCTTGCTGAGCGAACCGATACGAAAGACGCTATCGTTGGTGACGGCTACCTTCCAGGCCGGCTGCGCGATGCCAAACGCGGCCTGGTAGATGGGCTGGCCATCGCGCGCGACCAGCACGACCCCGCTAAAGTCGCGCTGTTCAGCGTAAGCGCGCACGAGTTCGTCAAGCGTGCTTGCCTGGACATTGACAGCGGCGCTCAAGGCGAATACGAGCGCAGCTATCAGACCTATCTTCTTTTGCATTGTTTCCCCTTGTTTGGCAGCGTGCTACCCGCCGCTCATGATAAAGGCTTAACAATACGCTGTGATTTTTCACCGCTTGACAGGCATGCGACGGACCGCCCGAAAAGAGGTGCAGAACGCACACTGGCCAGATATATGGAGCGGGTCTATTGCGCAATTGCGTAGGGCAGCTTCTGGTTGCTATGTTAACGTGATGCCGCCAAGGGGCGGATGATATAGTGGCGGGAATGTATACACTGAAAGAAACTGCCATGAAAAACGACGCAACCGCGCGCCCGCCCGCCAGCCAGGCACCTGCCAGGCTCAGTAAAGGGGACTTCGTCACCGCATTGCGCAAACTGCTGCAAGAAGAGGGAAAGGCCGGCAAGACCAGTGTGGACGTGCGCGCTGCGAACCTGCACACCGACGTTGGCGTGTATCCGGCGCGCGGCCACTCGATGCCGACCTGTTGCACGGTGATGTATGAAGAGATGCAGCCCGGTGATGAGATACTGCTGACGCCATCCGGCGGGAAGGGGCCTACGCTGCTGGTACGGTACAAATTGCCGCGCTGACAATCGCGAATCAAAAGTTTTCAAAATAGAATAATTTTAGATAAGTCCTTATGTAAATAGTGCTACCATGGTGACATGAAACCTGGACTCGGCACACAATTACGACATCTCATCGAACTGCTGGACGGCGCGGTCGAGCAAGCCTATGTGGAAGCGGGGCTCGATTACCGGCCGCGCTACACGCCGGTCATGCGCGTGCTGGCCGAGCAGCCAAGCGCCACCATCGGCGAGCTGGCGGCCGTGGGCGGCCTCACGCAGCCGGCCGCGACGCAGACGGTGGCCTTGATGGTGAAAAAGGGCCTGTTGACGGTGGCCGCCGGCGGCGCGGACGGCCGGCAGCGCGTGGTGCGCCTCAGCGCCGATGGCGAAACGCTGCTGCCGCGCCTGCGCGTGTGCTGGCAGGCGACCAAATCCGCGGCCGACAGCCTTGATGCGGAACTGGCGTTTCCCTTGTCCGCCTGCCTCGAACAGGCGATCGCCGTACTCGAGACGCGCTCCTTCGGCGCGCGCATCCGCGACGCCAATTTGCGGCGGCACCCTGACGAACCCCCCGAATGATGCAAGCACGCCTGACTGAACGCCGATTCGATGACGTTCCCTGGCGGGGGCGCATTGCGCACATTTTTTTTCCACAGCTATCAAACGTTTCGTAGCTTCGCAGTCCAACCTGGAGGAATGTATGTCAGGCAGAAAGAAGTTTGTCGCAGCAGCCGTATTGGGCACCTTGTTGTCGTTGCATGCCTTCGCGGCGGAGGACACGCCGTTGAACGCGTCCGCTCGCGCTGCGATCGTGCAGACGCTGGTCACGAAAATGAACGCGAATTACATCGAGCCAGCGGTGGCTGAACGGGTCGGCAGTGCGATCGCCAGGAAAAATGCCGAAGGCGGCTATGCGAGCGCCGCCAACGTGAAGGCGTTCAGTGCGGCGCTGGCGCAGGACTTGCGCGAATTGAGCGGCGACTTGCATTTCGGCGCCGCGTTTTATGCAGGTCTTCGCGAGCGCAGCGACACCGCCGAACTGCCCAGCCGTGCCAAGATGGACGAATGGCGCGAACAAGCCGCGCGGCGCGGCTTTGACATCGAGAAGATCGAACGTCTTCCCGGCAACATCGGCTATATCGAGCTGCGCGGCTTCGGAGGCCCGGAATTCGTCGGCGCGGCGTACACGGCGGCGATGTCGCTCATGGCGGGAACGGATGCGCTGATCCTCGACCTGCGCCGCAATGGCGGCGGCAGCCCGGCCAGCGTGGCTTACCTGATGAGTCATTTCTTCCCGCTCGGCGACGAGCGTCACCTGATCGACATGTACGATCGCCCGACCGATACGACGCGGCAGTTCTGGACCGTGAAGACGGTCGCACAGCGTTACGACAAGCCCGTGTACGTGCTGACCTCGGCCCGCACGTTTTCCGCAGGGGAAGATTTCTCCTATGGCATCCAGGCGCAGAAGCGCGGCACGGTGGTCGGGGAAACCACGGGCGGCGGCTCCAATCCCGTGAGCTGGTATAACCTGGGGCAGGACATCATTGTCTCGATCCCCACCGCGCGGGCGACCAATGCCGTCACCAAAACCAATTGGGAGCACGTCGGCGTGAAACCGGACATCGCCGTGCCCGCGGCGCAGGCGCTGCAGGCGGCGCATGTCGCCATCCTGCGCACGCTGGTGTCATCGGCCAAGGAGGGCAACGAGCGCCAGGAACTGCAGCGCGTGCTGGCAATGGCGGAAAAAGGGGAGTCCGACAAGCCGGTCTACACGCTCAGGGGGGAGCGTTGATACAAGCCACCGAACGTGCCCGCGAAGAAGCGCGCGCCGCTCGCTAATCCGACCTGCGTGACTGACCTGCGCGTTTTTGACGCCAACGCACGTCACGACGCCTCTGAAAACCGTAGCGAGCAAGCCCAATGTCGGGTTGAGTAGCGCAGCCGTACTTTAGTACGGTGAGCAACGCCGACCCGAGAGTGGGCTGCGCAGCAGGTTTGCAGTGCGTCCCTCAAATCAAGTAGCAATACCATACTTGTGCTGCGTGGCCTCATACTGCTGCTTCAAGGACTCCAGCTGCGGATGCCTGGGGTCGATCTTGCGGATCACTTGCATCTGGTGCTGCGCCTGTTCGGCCAGCGGGGCTTCCCAGCCCAGCATGTTGAGCTGGCGCAAAATGGCCTCGACGGAGGCGAACAGCACGGGCAGGTTGCCCGGCGTCTTGCGCAGGGCCTGGCGCAGCACGAAGACTGCCCCCTTGAGCTCGCCGCTTTCCGACTTGCTGGCCGCATCCTGCATCAGTTCCTGCACCTGGTGCGTGATTTGCTGGCCCATGCCTTGCGCCAGATCATGCCGTCCCGCTTTTTCAAACACGTCCACGGCCGCTTCCATCGTCACGTCGCTGTCGGCCTCGTTGACGAGCTTCATCATGACCTCGGACGCGGCCTGCTCCAGGTTGTTCTTCAGGCAGCTTTGCACGAGGCCCACCTTGAGCTGGGTCGACAGGCCGCGTGCGTCGTCCAGGGCGGCGGCGGCCAGCTGCAGTTCGGTGGCGGCGGCGATGTCGTTGCCCGACAATTCATGCAGCATGGCGGCCGAGATGGCGCGGCACGCTTCCACGTTGGCGCCGCCGCGCAGCGAGCGCTCCATGTCGCGCAGCACGCCGCTCGCCTGCGGCGCATCGCCCTTTTTTACCAGCGTTCTGACCAGGTTGACGTGGTCTTCCGGGTCGCGGAATTCGGAATACTTCGCCTTCGTCACGACCTGTTTATATGCTCGTTCGGCCGCGCCGATGTCGCCCGTGTCGTAGGCGATGCCGCCCAGGTGGCGCAAGCGGCGCACCATGTGCGGTGAAATGGCCACGGCGTCCTCGAGGATTTTCTTGGCCTGCACCTGCTGGCCCATGGCTTCATGGTTTTGCGCCAGCAAGTCGTAGGCGGCCATGAAGCGGGGATAGGTTTCCACCAGTTCCAGCAGCGCGTCCTGCGCTTCTTCGTGGCGCTGCTGTTCGAACAGGGTGCGCGCCAGGCCCAGGTGGGCCCAGGCCATGGGCCGCGTGGCCAGCATGTCTGCGTACAGCTGTTCCGCTTCCTTCCATTCGTCCAGGGCGAGGTGCAGTTCGGCGCGCAGGCGGGCGAAATCGGCGGCCAGGCGCGGGTGCTGCAGCTCGGCCGCGCGGCAGCTTTTCACGGCTTCGCGCAAGTCGCCCTTGTCGATCAGCTGATAGGTGGGCAGGAAAATGGCGCGCCGCTCGATGGCGCGGGCGATGCGCCCGCTCAGCACGTCGACGGTGAACGGTTTCAATATGTAGTCGGACGGGGTCAGTTCGGCCGCGCTGATCACCTTGCTGTGGATGGCTTCCGAGGTCAGCATGATGAAGATCGTCCACAGGCCGATCAGCTTGTGATGGCGCAAGTCTTCCAGTAATTGCTGGCCATCCTGGCCGTCCGTGCCGCTGCCCAGGTCGTATTCGCACAGGATGATGTCGAACGGTTTCTTCGTCAGCAAGCGGATGGCCGTGCCGGAATTGACGGCATATTCCACCTTGGTGATGGCCGCCTGGTTCAGCATATTGTGCAGATTGCCCCGCATGCTGGGGTTCGGGTCGACGATCAGGACAGATAAGTCGCTAGTTTCTGGCATTGTTCAGCTCTCGTTCATCTGTTCGGTCATTTGCGGGAACTCTTCTTATATGTATCTGCCTGGCGGCAATATTTTTTATCAGCATACTGCAAAGCCGGGCGACACTGCCAGCAAAATGCATGCAATCGGGCGCGGGGCAGGGCGCCGGGCGCGTCCGGCGGCGCGCGCCGTTGTATTTCGTGGCGCCGCCGGCCTGCGCGCGGGTGCCGGCGCCGCATAATTCAGCAAATAGTTGACTAGCATGATAGTATCCTAATTACAACTAATGTTGGATGCCGCGCAATTGCGCGGCCAGGCATGCGCAAGGCTGTACCGGGCGCTTTCTTCTTTCTGGTGTCGATACCCGTATGCGCATTCCTGACCTTTCCTCCCTGCGGCGCATCGCCGTCCCCCTGGCATTCGGCGGCAACAGCGAACAGCAGCACACGTATTTCGCGGAATTGCACCGGGTCGGCATGGTCACGCAGCTGCTGGGCATCATCGCCTTCAGCCTGACCTGGCTGCTGATGCCGGCGCCGTATCATCCGAACCAGGCGCACGCCGTGCTGGCGCTGCTGGGCATGTTGACGAGCCTGGTGGTGCGCTACCGCTGCACCACCTTGCCCGTGCTGACCATTACGGGCGCCTGCGCCGTGCTGACCCTCACTTTTGGCTTGCGCACCATGGCCGACGCCATCGATCACGCCAGCTTCTGGGTCTTGCCCGTGGGCGTCTTCATGACCCTGGCCATCGCTTCCATCTTCAACGGCGGCCTCAGCTACCTGGCCGTGGTGGCCGGCGTGTGGTGGAACGTGGGCCACGGCCTGTATCCCGTGAATGCGGGCTTGCCCGACCAGTCGTGGGCGCCGCTGATGATCGCCGTCAGCGTGCTGTTCGGGCTGGCGCTGAATGTCAGTTTCAGCCTATTGCGTTTACGCAACTATCACTCCAAGGTGGAATTGACGCGGCTGGCCTTCCAGGACAGCCTGACGGGCTTGAACAACCGCCGCATGTTCACGCAGCGCGCCCAGCAGATGCATGGCGCGCCGCAGGGCGGCATGCTGCACTTCCTGATGATCGATATCGACGATTTCAAGATCATCAACGACCAGCAGGGCCACGATGCGGGCGACGAGGTGCTGGTGCGCACGGCCGCCATCATCGCCGGCAAGGCGCAAGGCCATCTGTGCGGGCGCCTGGGCGGCGAGGAATTCGGCATCGTCTACGCGGGCAGCCGCGAGGATGCGGGCGCCTTTGCCGGCGCCCTGGTCGAGGCCGTCAGCCAGGCTTTCCATGCGGCACAATTCGTCTCGATCAGCGTGGGAGTGGCCGAGCTGGACCGGGGCAGGGAACTGGGCCACAGCTACCGGCTGGCCGACGAAGCGCTGTACCTGGCCAAGCGGCAAGGCAAGAACCGCTACGTGATCGCCTGATGCTCGCTCGCGCGGGCTGGTTGTTGCAAGTTGGCAAAAACTGCCGGTTTCAGGGGCAAAATGGCCCGGAAGCCATAAGTTCCGGTCATAAAGCAGGGGTAAAACGGGTATAATGCGCGCAAAGGAAATTTGCCGTACGAAAGATATTGTCATACCTACCTTTAACCCGCAGCCACGCTGCATCAACCACCTTCCAATCATGTTGATACTGCCGGGTTCCAATGCCCTGTCCCATTTCCGTAGCCACCGTCTGTTAAGCCAACTGCAAGCCGTCTCGCCTGCGATTGTTGCCGTACAAGCACGCTATGTCCATTTCATCGATGCCAGCGCGCCTCTCAGCAACGACGACAGCACGCGCCTTGGCGCCTTGCTGACGTACGGCGAGCCGGCCCACGCTGACAATACGGAAGGCGCTGCCGAAGAATTCTTCGTCATCCCCCGTTTCGGCACGATTTCGCCGTGGGCTTCGAAAGCCACCGACATCGCGCACAACTGCGGCATGGCGCACATCAAGCGCGTCGAACGCGGCGTCGCTTTCCGCATCAACCTGAAATCGGGCATCCTGGGCAGCGCCATTGGCGCCGGGAAATTGTCGGACGAGCAAGTACAGGCCGTGGCCGACCTGCTGCACGACCGCATGACGGAATCCGTGCTGCGCAGCGCCGACGATGCCAAGGACCTGTTCCGCACCCTGGAAGCGCGTCCGCTGGAATCGATCGACTTGCTGGGGCAGGGCAAGCGCGCGCTGGAAACGGCGAACACGGAACTGGGCCTGGCGATGTCGGAAGACGAAATCGACTACCTGGACGCCGCCTTCACCAAGGCCGGCCGCAACCCGACGGACGTGGAACTGATGATGTTCGCGCAGGCGAACAGCGAGCATTGCCGCCACAAGATCTTCAACGCCGACTGGACCATCGACGGCGTGGCGCAGCCCAAGTCGCTGTTCGGCATGATCAAGAACACGCACGAACTGCAGCCGAAGGGCACCGTCGTCGCCTACAGCGACAACTCGTCCATCATGGAAGGCGCCACCGTGTCGCGCTTCTACCCGCGCGGCGCCAGCCACGAATACGCGGCTTCCACGGAACTGACGCACACGCTGATGAAGGTGGAAACGCATAACCACCCGACGGCGATTTCTCCCTTCCCCGGCGCCTCCACGGGCGCGGGCGGCGAGATCCGCGACGAAGGCGCGACGGGCCGCGGCGCCAAGCCGAAGGCTGGCCTGACGGGTTTCACCGTGTCGAACCTGTCGCTGCCGGATGCCGTGCGCAGCTGGGAAACGGCCGCTTCCGTGACGGCGCCGCTGGCGTCGCGTACTGATGCGGATCAATACGGCAAGCCGGAGCGCATCGCGTCGCCGCTGCAGATCATGATCGAAGGCCCATTGGGCGGCGCCGCGTTCTCGAACGAATTCGGCCGTCCGGTCCTGGGCGGCTACTTCCGCACGTATGAGCAGAACGTCGGCGCAGACAAAGATGCCGTATTCGGCTACCACAAGCCCATCATGATCGCGGGCGGCATCGGCAATATCTCGGCGCAGCACACGCACAAGAACGACATCCCCGTCGGCAGCCTGCTGGTGCAGCTCGGTGGCCCGGGCATGCGCATCGGCATGGGCGGCAGCGCCGCCTCGTCGATGACCACCGGCAGCAACACGGCCGACCTGGACTTCGATTCCGTGCAGCGCGGCAATCCGGAAATGGAACGCCGTGCCCAGGAAGTCATCAACGCCTGCTGGCAAATGGGCGCGGACAACCCGATCATCTCCATCCACGACGTGGGTGCGGGCGGCTTGTCGAACGCTTTCCCGGAAATCACCAACGATGCCAAGCGCGGCGCGATTTTCGACCTGCGCAAGATCCCGCTGGAAGAATCGGGCATGGCGCCGAAGGAAATCTGGAGCAATGAATCGCAGGAACGCTACGTTCTCGCCATCGCGCCGGAAAGCCTGCCACTGTTCAAAGCCATGTGCGAACGCGAACGCTGCCTGTTCGCCGCCGTGGGCGTGGCCACCGAAGAGCGTCAACTGAAATTGATCGATCCGGAACTGGGCAATGAACCGGTCGACATGCCGATGGATGTCTTGCTGGGCAAGCCGCCGAAGATGCAGCGCGACGTGGTCCACGTGGCCAACGATTTCCCGGCGATTGACCTGACGGGCATGGACCTGGTTGATGTAGCGCAAAAAGTGCTGCTGCTGCCGACCGTGGCCGACAAATCGTTCCTGATCACCATCGGCGACCGCAGCGTGGGCGGCATGACCGTGCGCGACCAGATGGTGGGACCATGGCAAGTGCCGGTGGCCGATTGCGCCGTCACCACCATGAGCTTCGAGGGCTACCTGGGCGAAGCGATGGCCATGGGCGAACGCACGCCGCTGGCCGTCATCGACGCGGCAGCTTCCGGCCGCATGGCCGTGGGCGAAGCCGTCACCAACATCGCCGCCGCCGCGATTGCCGACATTTCCGACATCAAGCTGTCCGCCAACTGGATGGCCGCCTGCGGCCAGCCTGGCCAGGACGCGGCCCTGTACGACACGGTCAAGGCCGTCGGCATGGACCTGTGCCCGGCGCTGGGCATCAGCATCCCAGTCGGCAAGGATTCGCTGTCGATGCGCACGACGTGGAAAGACGAGGGCACGGGCGCGGCGAAATCCGTCACCTCGCCGGTCTCCCTGATCGTTTCCTCGTTCGCGCCAGTGACGGACGTGCGCAAGTCGCTCACGCCACAGCTGAAGACGGACCAGGGCGACACGTCCTTGATCTTGATCGACCTGGGCCGCGGCAAGAACCGCCTGGGCGCCTCTGCGCTGACGCAAGTCATGGGCCAGCTGGGCAATGAAACGCCGGACGTGGACAGCGCGGAAGACCTGAAAGGCTTCTTCGCCGCCATTCAAAAGCTCAACAGCGACGACAAGCTGCTGGCCTACCATGACCGTTCGGACGGCGGCCTGTACGCCACCCTGACGGAAATGGCCTTCGCCGGCCACACGGGCATGTCCGTCAACCTGGACATGCTGACCATGGAAGGCGAGCATTCGAGCGACTGGGGCGACGCCAAGAACTGGACCGGCCAGGTAGCGGAACGCCGCAACGAACTGACGCTACGCGCCTTGTTCAGCGAAGAGCTGGGCGCCGTCATCCAGGTGCGCGCGGAAGAAAAGTCGCTCGTCATGGACGTGCTGCGCACGTTTAATTTGGGCGCCTGCAGCCATATCATCGGCAAATTGAACGACCGCGACGTGATCGAATTCACGCGCGACGCCAAGCTCATTTACACCCAGCCGCGCGCGGACCTGCACCGCCTGTGGAGCGAAACGAGCTGGCGCATCGCCCGCCTGCGCGACAACCCGGCCTGCGCGGACGCCGAATACGACCGCCTGCTGGACGTGCAAGACCCGGGCATGTCGCCTATCGTTACGTTTGACCAGAACGACAACATCGCCGCGCCATTCATCGCCACCGGCGTGCGTCCCCGTGTCGCCATCCTGCGCGAGCAGGGCGTCAACTCGCACATCGAGACGGCCTACGTGATGCACCAGGCAGGCTTCACGGCCGTCGACGTGCACATGAGCGACCTGATTGCGGGCCGCGTGAAACTGGACGACTTCCAGGGCGTCATCGCCGTGGGCGGCTTCTCGTACGGCGACGTGCTGGGCGCGGGCGAAGGCTGGGCGAAAACGATTCTGTTCAACGCCAGCCTGGCGGAACAGTTCGCGCGCTTCTTCAACCGCACGGACAGCTTTGGCCTCGGCATCTGCAACGGCTGCCAGATGATGAGCAACCTGAAATCGATCATCCCCGGCGCCCATGCCTGGCCCAAGTTCACGCGCAACAAGTCGGAGAAATTCGAAGGCCGCTTCGCCATGGTCGAAGTGATGGATTCCCCATCGATCTTCTTCAACGGCATGGCCGGCACCCAAGCCGGCATCGCCATCGCCCACGGCGAAGGCTACGCCGACTTCTCGCAAACGGGCGACATCACCCAGGTCACCAAAGCCATGCGCTTCGTCGACAACAAGGGCGCCGCCACCGAAGCGTATCCATACAACCCGAACGGCTCGCCGGAAGGCATCACCTCCGTCACCACGCCAGACGGCCGCTTCACCGTGCTGATGCCGCACGCGGAGCGCGTGTTCCGCAGCGTCCAGCAGTCGTATCACCCTGAAGCATGGGGCGAGGACTCGCCATGGATGCGCATGTTCAGGAATGCACGGAAGTTTGTGGGGTAATTAGTTCGCTAGCAGGGCAGCGCTGGAGTTCAAGGCGCTGCTGCTGGGGTAGGAATGAGAAAGCCGCTGTCGGGAGACAGCGGCTTTTTGCATTATGTTTGAGTGCTAAATTTTAGTTTATATTTTCGGCCCCAATGCATTTAGTTCATCTTTATAAGCCATAATTGGTGTATATAATTTATGAAAAGATCGTCCGATAGCTCCAGAGAAAAGTTCCATATATGGATCTGAAGTTCCTCCTTCCAGAATGTGGCTTATAGATATTCCAGGGTAAGGATCTATGTAATATATTCTTTCAATTCCTAGTTGATATGCTTTCTTTGCGCATAGTTCGCATGGGCTGGCTGTGGTAAATAAGAATCCGCCATAAACTCCTTGGCCTCCATATTTCGATATTTGGAGAAAGGCATTTTCTTCTGCATGCAATGAACGGGTGTGTACTTGATTATTCTTTCCGTCTATGGAATTGTATTCTGACTTAAAGAAATATGATACATTTCTACCTGTCTCGGCTATCTTTATATATCTAATGTTTCTTGTTCTGAAATTCTCTAGATACTTTTCGTTATTTTTTTCGTAATTGCTATATGCTTTTCCATCTAATCCGTTAAGTAAGTCGTCTCGATTCCGCAGATTGCATGGAACCTGTCCGTGAGGAGTATCATTCCAGCCAATAGCCTTCACGGAGAAATGCTTGTCAGTCACCAATGCACCCACTTGTCTAGATATGCAGCCAGAGTTTAACTTTGCGGTATATGCTATTTGCATACACCGTTCTAGTGCGGTAGGTGTAATAATTCCAGGACGCTTCATTAGCGAAATTAACCTAACTATTTGGTTCGTTAGATTTAGTAACATGCCAACTTTGCTATCTCCATCTGCATTGCTTAAGTAAATATCTGCACGTTGAAGGCATCCTTGGATATCTTGCATCGAGTAGGTTTTATCCGCCTCTATGTCGCTATCAGTATATTCAATGTCATCTATAGATTTTATTTGACTGGCTGAGAAATTCTGCGATGCTAATCTGTTTAGTCTTTGGTCCTCTGGGCAAGATACTGCAACGAGATGGAAGTTTGTAATTCGATCTTGTAGAAAAATTGCCTCAAGAGGATTTCTAATGGCGTCCACGACAATTAATGATTTAATTCCCTCAATGCTATTGCATTTTGTGAGCTTTATTATTATTTCATTTATTTTCTTTGATAATGAAAAAAATGCACGCTCGACGGTTTCTTCGTTAAATGGATGTCCAGATAGGCGTATATTTTTCCCTATTATTTGATATAGGGGGACCATTATGGTTTCCCCTAGTGATACTTTTATTTCTTCGCTTTTTACAGGTAAATATCTCGTGTAAAAATCTATAATTTCTAATGAATTTTCACTTTTTGATATGTTATCTGATTTTTCTTTTAATTCTATGAGAATATCTTTTGTTGTTGTGTATGCTTCATCATTTCCTGAAAAATTTTTCTTTATGAACTCTATGGCTAAATCTACGTCATTTTCAACTAATAACAAGCTTATAATTGAGCGTACCTGAATTAATTGAAATGGTTGCCAAGTTCTGATCAGGTGGCGATAGATGATTTTTTGCTTTCGCTCATCATTACTTGTTGGATTGTCGCCTTTGTGTAGGGAGTGATGTAGATCCTCCAACTTGCTTTGTAGGATTTTTGCTACTGTTGAGCATCCACTGCCAGTTCTCCCAGTCAATCCAATAACTATATGATCATTTTCACCTTCATAGATCATTTTTATTGCTGAGTCAATATACTCACCCATAGTATTTTCCCCCTATTTTATATTTTAATATTTATAGCGCGCTGGCAAACCTGCTTATAATCAGCGCCGACGGCACCAGCAAAAACTGCGCAATCAGCGTCCCCGCCAATCTGCTCCCCACCAGCCATACCACCGCCCGTCTGAACTGCGATTCTTCGATCTTTCCTTCGATGACGTCATCCGTCATGCCCGACATGTGCGGGTCGATGAAGACGGCCATCATGATGGTGGCGCCGCCGTTGATGATTGATGACAGGGTGCTGGAGGTGACGCGCACGCTGGGGTCGAGCACGCCTGCGTACAGGGCCGCGAAGACGCCTACCGTCCACAGGGCTGTGGCGATGACGTTCATGGCTGTCATGGAGATGGAAACGCCTGATTTTTGGCGCAGGCCCGTGACGTTGGCGGGCTTGGGCAGGCTGGCGGAGGTCTTGAGGTAGGACAAGCCGCCCTTGAAAACGGCGTGCAGCAGCAGTTTCGGCACCGACCTGTGCACCTGGAAGTGTTCGACGGCGCGGCAAAAGGCGCGCTGGAAGGTGGGGATCAGGATGGCGCCCAATATCGTCGCCAGGCTGGCGGAGCACAGCAGCCAGCGGAAGTCCAGCAATAGCGTGCTGGCGGCAACATGCTGGTCGATGCCCGTTTCCACGCGCTTGGCCAGGAATGGCCCCAGGAAAGAGTTCGAGGTGCGCGACAGCAGCATCAGAATGCTGAACAGGGCCAGCGAGACGGCGATGCGCCGCGTGCGGATGCCGGCGATGCGCACGGAGTAGGCTAGGGTGCCGATGAGGTGGATGATGAACGTCAGTGCGCAAATCAACAACAATTGCTTGTCCATCACAACCTTGCAGTAAAGAAAATGTAATTCCATGCTGCCATGAAGTTACTTATTTTTCAACTGCAAAGAAGTTAATTTTCGTGTTAATTGGGTTTCGTGGTGTTTTGTGTGTTTGTAGGCAGTCGGCTGTCTTTCACCCCAAGGCAGAAACTGGGGTCAGACCCTACAGGGGTAATGTCTCCCAATGGGGGACATTACGATCACGAAGTGACTGACCCCGGCCCTTGCTCTGGGTTTTGCCATGCTTTCATCGGAGGCAAGGCTTGTTCCCGCCGCTTGCAATTCAGGCATGCGCCCTCAGTTGGGTGGGAGTGGCAGCGTAGCGCTGCCGCACCCACACCAACCCGGAGGTACACCATGAGTTTCGATTCCTTTTTGTCCAAGCTGAAGTCCAAGGCAAGCGAACTGAAAACCGAGGCCTTGAAGTACAAGAACAAGGATTTCCTGAACGCCGCGATGGCGGGCTCGGCCCTGATCTCGATGGCCGACGGCAGCGTCAGTGCGGAAGAGAAGCAGAAGATGGTGAAGTTTATTGAAAGCAATGACGCGCTATCCGTGTTTACCACCAGCGATGTCATCAAGGCTTTCCAGGAGTATGTCGGCCAGCTGGAGTTCGACAAGGATATCGGTGAAGCCAAGGCCTATCAGGCGCTGGGCAAGATGAAGTCGAATGTGGAGGCGTCGCGCCTGCTGGTGCGCATGATTATCGCCGTCGCTTCGTCGGATGGCAATTTCGACGCCAACGAGCAGCGCGTGGCCAGCAAGATCGCGCGCGAGCTGGGCTTGACTCCGGCGGAGTTCGAGCTGCAGTAAAGCCGGGCCGGCCGGCTCCGGCTGGCTTAACTCTTGTCCCACCACGGCGGCGTGCCCGACGACCACGGGCACGCCATCTCCACTTCGCGTATCCTGTAGCGGATCTCGATCACCTGGCCGGGGCTGAAGGGACCGCGTTTCCAGTCGCCGGAATCAAAGACGTAGCCTTTGCCCTTGATGCAAAGACTGGTCGGATTGTTACCGATCGGGCCGGTCGAGTGCAGGGTGACGCGCACTTCGCCGTTGGCGTCCAGCGGGGCGTCGCCGCCCGTGAACAGTGCATCCGAGCCGACGTCGCAGACAGTGGTGCTGCCTATCTTGCTGCAGCGTTTGATATACGTTTGCTGGCGCGCCTGGGCCAGGTAATCGTCATGCCGCATCGGCTTGCCATCGTCATAGGTAAAGCGCAGGATGACTGGCGTGGGCTCGCTGGCAGGATGGCGCGTGGTGCTGGTGCAGGCGGCGCTGACCAGGGCTAGCAGGGGCCAGGCCAGCAGGCGTAGGCCGCGGCGCAGCAGGGATCGGGATTGACTGCCGGATGGATGCTGCATGGGGCGTTGCCATTTGTCTTATGAACGGGGCGCCGATCATAGCATGCGAAGGCGGCGGTTCCGCTAGGACGCGCCGCGATTCAATTCCTGCAGCACTTTCTTGCACAACACCCCATAGCCCACGCCCGTGCCGCGCTTGTGTGCGGCCAGGTCGTAGCCGGCGCTGATGTCGTCCCACGCCACGCTGCCGGGCAGGGGGCGCAGCTTGTCGTCCAGATCCATCTCGAAATGAATGAAGTGGCCGTCGGCGCTCAGCAGCTTGCCGTAGACGGCGGGCATGCCGGGCCAGGCCAGTTGCAGGTCGAGCATGAGGGCGGCATCGAGCGCCACGCCATGGCTGGCCGCGCACTGGCGCAAGGCGTCCGGCAAGGGGCGGGCGCGCCACCAGGCCGCCGTCTGCCTGATGGCGGCCTGGGTCAGGGCGTTTTGCTGTTGCACGGAATACTGCTTGCTCATGGCTGCCACCCATGCGGCATGCGGCTTGCCGCCCTAGCGCGATGCCAGGCTCATGCTTTGCACGTGGGCAGGCACGATGCCGCCGCTGGCCATTTTTTCGGCCGGCACGACCATCCGTACTTCGCCGCCCACGCTGCCATCGTCGCGCAGGTCGATGCGCATGGCCAGTTGCTGGTCGAGCGCCACGAAGCTGTTGCTGCCGCTGGCGACGATCTGGTGTTCTTCCTGGTCATCGATGCGCGCATACATGATGGCGCCGATGTTGCCCGCATTGCGCAGGTAGAGCACTTGTCCGTTCGACAGCTCATAGCCGCCGCGGAACGGGGCAAACGTTTCCGCACTCATGAAATGTTTGTGTGCCGGCAGTTCGATCGTCTGCAGGCGTCCGCCTGGAACGACGACGGTCTGGCTGTCGGGGAGCGTTTGCGCATTTGCCAGCAGGGCGCAGACGCCCAGGGTGCCGGCGAGGATCCATGTTTTCATTTTTTTACCCATCCTTGAATTGTGGTGCCGTCCGCTGCCGGCGCGGCGATGTGCTTGCCAGGGAAACCGAACCGGCTCGTCCGCGCGTGCTGCTGTCACTATGACAAGGCGCGGCCTGCCGGTCTTGCCAGTGTAGTCAGGCAATATGCACCGCGCATCATCCGATCGGATGACACGGACTCAGGCATCGAGGATGGCCAGGTGCGCCGTTGCGCCGTGGATCAGGGCGATCAGCTCGCCCTGGCGCCGCGTATCCGTCTTTAAATAGGTGTGGTGCAGGTGCGTCTTGACGGTGTTGACGCTGATGCCGCCGCGCGCGGCGATTTCCTCGATGGTGGCCCCTTGCGCCAGCGCCTTGCCCACTTGCGCTTCGGCTTGCGTCAAGTCAAACAGCTGGCGCAAGGCCGGGACGGACGTGCACGTTTTTGTGGGGTCGCGCGCGATCAGCAGTGCGCACGTGGGCTGGCAATCGGCAAGCGCGGTGACGGTCAGGGCCAGCGGCGCTTGCTGCTTGCGCGCCAGGCGCAGCGACTGGCATTGCGCCGCGCCACCGGCGCCGGCGATCACCAGGCGTACGGCGCGCACCAGGGCGGGCGGGGCGGCGTGTTCCAGTTGCGCCGCATGCAGCGCATGTCCGGCGGGGGTGGCGAAGCGCAGCGCGAGGTTGGCATCGAGCACCAGCACGGCGGCGCCCATGGCGTCGAGCGCCGCCAGCGCGCAGTGGCTGGCCAGCTGCGCCTCGCGCAGGCGCTGCTGCAGGCACAGCGCGCGCTGCAGATGCGGCAGCAGTTCCTGCCATTGCTGGCCGCTCAGGCCAGCGCTGTCGAGCTGCGGCCAGTCGCCCGCGCCGCAGGCCGAGTCGTACATGGCGGCGATCAGTTTGCCCACATCCGCCGTTGCCGTACCTGTGTCCATGCTTGCCCCCAATCCTCATGACATCAGTGTGCCGCAGGCGTGCAGGTGCGGAACTGGGTAAGGGCGGTCTTGCGCGGCGATCCGCCCCGCCTTTGTGGGGAGGGGTGGGGCGCTGCCATCTGTCCTGGGCAACTATCAAGATAGTACAAAGGCTGCCCCACCGCAATGCGCCGCCGCCGATGCAATCGTGCTCCCGGATTAAACATTCCCCGATACAATAAAAAATTGTCAAAATATAAACTCATGGCATGGGGCGGGAGTCGCATGCCATGCTGATCGTGGAAGTCAAATGGCCGGCAGTATTTTTTCGATGAGACCGCTTCTCGCGGACAGAATTCAAGTTCCAGCAACGCAACGGTTTTCGCTGTCAAAGCACGCCGTTGCATTTCGGACAGGAGCTTGACACTTTCCCTTAACGCCCTGGCGAAACCGCTCTTGATGCGTTTCCCGAAGGGCATGTTCGTCCAGGTTGGCGAGAGGTATCATCATCAAGTTTGCTTATCGCAATGGCAGGCCAGGAGAGGCCGGCACTGCAGCGGTCTTGCGCCGTATCACCACCGTGTCAGCGATCTTGTCATGCCACCCCTGCTTGCGCGAGTCCTTGCCAATCCAAAAGAACCCCAGGTAAAGCGGTAGCGCAGACAGGTAAGAACTGAGACAGCGTTTGACACACTGGCCGGCAGAAGGCTTGTTGCCCGTCTTCGCATCGACAATGATCGCGCCGATGGCCATCTTGCCAGGTGTTGTAGACAAGGTAATCCAAAACGCCAATTGAATCAGTGGCGGCATGACACATGAAATCATGAAGTGGGCCGGGCCACGGAACAAGGAATCGGTCGAAAAGTAGCTTCGGCCATATATGGCTATCAGCATCGGCATGATGATAATCAGCAAGAGCAAGGTGTCGATCAACGTCGCGCCAACGCGCGGCCAAAAGCCGACATAGTCCATTTCAGGATTCTGTTGCATTATTTTTCCAAAACGTCAGTAAATGGGTGGCCGCCAGCGTCGGGGCAGAATGGCGCAGTGTACGGCCTTGTTGCTTTCATTGCAAGTTAGAGCTTTTGTCAGGTATTTGATAGCGCATGGTGCCATCCGCAGCAATCGGACGCATGGAAAACATATCCATAGGGTAAGCTTCGGGCCTAGGCTATTTCGCAACTCTATCAAAAGTACATGACATCCATAATGATCCCTGACGTCGCCCTGGTCGACAATACCGAACAACGCACGCCGCTGGTGCTGGTGCTGGACTGCTCCGGCAGCATGGCGGGCGAACCCGTCTCCTTGCTCAACGAAGGCCTGGCCTTGCTGGAACAGGAACTTAAGTCCGACGTGATCGCCGCCAAGCGCGTGCGCATCCTCGTGATTCAATACGGCGCGCACGATGAAGCCGTGGTGGCCAGCACCTGGTGCGACGCCATGGATTTCACGGCGCCCCGGCTTGAAGCGAACGGCACCACGCCGACCGGCGCGGCCGTGGAACTGGCCCTGGCGGAAATTGAGCAGGAAAAGCAGCGCTTCCGCCAGGCGGGCGTGGCGTACACGCGGCCGTGGCTGTTCCTGATGTC
Organism: Janthinobacterium sp. GW460-12-1-14-LB5; assembly: GCF_059423585.1. Lineage (NCBI taxonomy): Bacteria > Pseudomonadati > Pseudomonadota > Betaproteobacteria > Burkholderiales > Oxalobacteraceae > Janthinobacterium > Janthinobacterium sp. GW460-12-1-14-LB5. Next base: position 316,272 of record NZ_JBWKYD010000002.1, read on the forward strand.
CGACGGCGAGCCGACCGATCCCTGGCTGCGCGGCGCCGAGCAGGCGCGCGCGGCCGAGCAGGCCAATAAAGTGGCAATCTTCCCCATCGCCGTGGGCGACAATGCGAATACCGGGACCCTGGGGCAGTTTTCCAGCCGTGGCGAGCGGGGCGTGAAGCAGCTGAAAGGCTTGCAGTTCCGCGAACTGTTCCTGTGGCTGAGCGCCAGCATGCAGGTGGTGTCGCAGTCGCGTCCCGGCGCGCAGGCGCAGCTGGCCTCGACGGACGGCTGGTCCGTCGTAAATACGTGAAAGCCCGCTGATCCATGACTGCGGTACAGAATACCTGGCGCGTGTTCGGCGCCTCCGTCACGGGCAAGGCGCACCTGGATAAGGACATCCCTTGCCAGGATGCGCATGCGCACGCCGTCGTGAACGACGTTTTGGTGGCCATCGTCTGCGACGGCGCCGGTTCGGCCCGCCTCAGCGAGCAGGGCGCGCAGTTTGTCGCGGAGCAAACCGTGCAAGCGCTGGCCGGACGGCTGGAGCAGGGCGCCACCGTGCAGGATCTGCAGGACGGCGCGCTGGCGGGCACCCTGGCGCAGATCCGCGCCGCGCTGGACGACATCGCCCGCGCCGCCAACGCCACCCTCGATGACTACGCCTGCACGGTCGTCGGCGTGGTCATGGGGCACGAGGCTGGCTTCTTCTTTCACCTGGGCGACGGCCTGGGCGTGGCGCAGCTGATGGACGGCGGCGAGCTGATCTCGCTGCCCGCCAACGGTGAATACGCCAACGAAACATATTTCATCAGCGGCGCGCGCTGGCGCGAACAGCTGCGCCTGCTTGCGATTCCGCAAGCCGTGCGCGGCGTCGTGCTGATGTCGGACGGCTGCATGCCCTTTGCCATGAGCAAGAACAATGCAGCGCTGTACGCGCCGTTCATGGATGCCGTGCAAGGCTATCTGCGCGCGGTCGACGGCGTGGAACTGGGCAATACGGCGCTGGCGTCCACTCTGGCCGACCCGCGCACGCACCAGATCACGGGCGATGACAAGACCTTGCTGCTGGCCTTGCGCGCATGAGCCGGAAGCAGGGAGTCGCGCCCGGTCTGAGTCCGGGCGGCAAGATATGGCTGGATAAGGTTCGCAGCCTGGTACTGGGCAAACTCGTCAAGAGCGGTGGCGCGGGCAGCGTGTATCTGCTGCCCGGCGCGCCCGCGCAGGTGGCCAAGCTGTACCATCCGCACCTGGACCGGGCCGCCAACCGGCGCAAGCTCGAAGCGATGCTGGAATTGTCGCCCGAATTGCCCGACCAGCTGGAAAACGGCAAGCGCTACGTGCAGATCGCCTGGCCGCAAGCGGCCGTGTTCGACGACCAGGGCGGTTTTGCCGGTTTCGTCATGCCATTGCTGGACATGGCGCAGACGGCCGAGCTGGAACAGATCATGCAGGAGCGCCAAGCGCGCGTGGCGGGCTTGCCCACGGGACTCGGTCCCAAGCTGACCCTGGCCGCCAACCTGGCCGCCGTCCTCGATGCGCTGCACCAGCAGCAGCATTACGTGGTCGACTTAAAACCCGTGAACCTGCGCTTTTACCGCGATTCGCTGTACATCGCCATGCTCGATTGCGACGGTTTCAGCATCCAGGGCCATGCGGAGCGTTTTCCCGCCGAGCAATTCACGGCCGACTACCTGGCGCCGGAATTCCAGCGCAAGGGCATGCCGGCGGGCACGGAAATGGCGCAAGACCGCTTTGCCCTGGCCGTCGTCATCTTCCAGTTGCTGAACTTCGGCATCCACCCGTACAGCGGGCGGCCCGGCAATGCGCAGGTGGCCACCGATATTCCCGGCCGCATCCGCGACGGTTGTTACGCGTATGGCGTGAAGCGCCACAAGCTGCTGGCGCCGAACGCCACCAGCGGCCACGCGCTGATGCCGCCCGAGCTGCGCGCCATGTTCGACCGCGCGTTTTCCCAGTCGCCAAACGCCCAGCGGCCCTCGGCGGCCGACTGGGCGCAGTTGCTGCGCGGTTATGCGCAGCGCAGCGGCGGCAAGTTGGTCGTTTGCGCCGTGAATCCCGAACATCAGCATTTTGCGGGCCAGGGTTGCGCGGCCTGCGCGCGCGACAAGGTGATCGGCGCGGCCGCGCAAGCCTCGGCTCAGGCTGCGGCGCAGGCAAGGCAGGCGGCGCCGCAGCGTTCGCGCGCCTTGCCTGGCAAGCCGGCCCCGGCCCCGGCCCCGCAAGGGCAGTCCGCCGTGTCGGACACGGGCTGGGTGGTCATCATCATCCTGATCGTGTTCTTCGTGATCGGCTTTGCGATCTGGACCGCCGTACCGGCCGATGCGGAAAAGAAAACTGAGCAGCAAGCCACGACGGTGCCCGTAGCCGGGCTGGAACAGTTGGACTGGCATGCGCGCAAGGCCGGTGCATTGCAGCAGTCGGACGTGCGGCGCGCCGTGCGCAACTTGTCGCAAGCCATGGGCAAGGGCGACGATGCCGCCATCGTGCGGGGCTTGCAACTGCTGTACCGCAGCGAGCGGGAAAAGTCGTCGGGCTACAGCGGTGACCTGGCGCGCACGCGCTTGCGCACCTCGATGATGGAAAGCATGGGCTGGCTGCCCGGCTACCAGTCCAGCCTGTCCGATACCTACCTCGACTTGCTGCAAGCCGATCCGCGCGACCACCTGGCTGCCGCGGCGCTGGCGCGCACGCACCTGAGCCTGAACGAGCCGCAAGCGGCGCGCCAATACTTCGAGCAAGCCGTGTGGGCCCGTCCGACCGATGGCGTGGCCTGGCTCGGCATCGCCGCCACGGCGCTGCTGCGTGGCGGGGGCGGCGAGCAGGATGCCGCCAACCTGGTGGCGCTGGCGCAAGTAACGGCGCAGCGCCATGCGGCGCAGAATGCCATGCCGGCCGAAGAAGGCGAAGCGGCCGACAACGGCGTCGAGCGCACGGCCAGCCGCATGGAGCGCGCGGCCAATATGCTGCGCCTGGTGCAGCCGGGCGCCTATCCGAAGCGCTGGGACAAGGCGCTGGCCGACGGCGCCTTGCTGACAAAGAGGCTGGCAGCCTTGCCGGCGCCGCCAGACCAGGGCGCCAGCGTACAGCGCGACAGCATGGCCACCGTCGCCTACCGCGTGTTGAGTGAGGCGCAGGCCAGCGGCGAAAGCCGCCTGACCTTGTCCATCGCTGCCGATGGCAGCCTGACCGCTGCGCGGGCCGAGCAATTCATGGAGCCCATGCTCAACAAGGTCATCCTGGATAGCCTGAAGAGCTGGACTTTCAACCCGTCCGTGAAAAATGGACAATTCCAGGACGGTAAGGTTGACGTGCTGGTGCGCTACCGCAATGGCCGTGCCAGTTTCGTGCCTGCCGACGCGCCCGCCACGGCGGAAAATTAAAGGAAGAGCATGAAAATCAAGACCCTATGCGTGCTGCTTGGTGCTTCCCTGTTGTACTCGAGCATGGCGCAGGCGGACATCGTGCAGCGCCAGGTGCTGGCAAGCATGGCCGGCGAACCCGACAGCGAAGGCGGCGATGTGTTCACTATCGCGGGCACGACGGCCTGCGGCGGCAAGCAGATCCGCATGGATGCGCGTTCAGTGAACCTGGACGAGGCGCCGTACGAGGCGCTGAAAGCCGAACTGGCCCGGCACATCCGCAGCAAGACGCCCATGCTCGTCACCGTGAAAAAATGCCCCGAGGATGCAAGCGTGCCCATCGTGCGCCAGATCGCCGCCTGCACGCCAGCCGCCTGCGCCGATGGCCGGGCGCGACTGTACCTGCATGAAGGTTTCTACCCCATCGAGCAGGAAAACGCACCCAACGTGCTGTTGCTGCCCTTGCCGAAAGGCAAGCTGCCAGGCACGTGGAAGGTCGAGATTGTCAGCGTCGCCGGCCACAAGTTGCGCCTGTCGGGCCAGGTTAACAAGGCCGATTATGCCTCCGGCGAGCTGGTGGGCGGCTATGTCACGTATTATCCGAATGGCAAGATCGAGAAACAGGTGGCGCAGGATGGGCAGGGGCGTCAGGACGGTGTTACCAGCCAGTATTTTGCGGATGGCACCCTGGAAAAGCGCGGCAACTGGCGCCACGGCTTGCCTGAAGGCGAACACCAGTTGTATCACGCCACGGGCAAGCTGCGCGAAACGAGCAGCTACCGCGATGGCAAGCAGCTGGACGGCCCCAAGCAGATCTCGGCTGAAAATGGCAAGCCGAGCACGAGTTATGTACTGCGCGGCGGCAAGATCGAAGGCGAGATGCTCACGTATTTCCCTGATGGAAGTATTTCCAGCCGCTCCGCAATGAAGGAGGGGAAATACAATGGTTTGACGACAAACTATCACCCTGATGGCGCCGTGCGCGGCACCATGACATTGCGCAATGACTTGCCCACGGGCGAGGCGCTGGAATTCTATCCGGACGGTAAGGTGCAAAGCCGCCAGCAGTATGCAGACGATGGCGGCTTGCTGAGCCTGCAGCGCTACAGTCCGCAGGGCGTGCTGGTGCTGGAACGACGCTGGGATGCGCAATGGCGCGAGCAGGGCACGTCGCGCTCGTGGTACGAAAGCGGCAAGCCCGAGCAATCGATCGAGTACGTGAATGACCGGCGCGACGGCTGGAGCCGCAGCTGGCACGAGGATGGCAGCCTGAAAAGCGAATGCCAGTATGTGGCCGGCAAGGCCCAGGGCGGCTGCGGCGAGGCGCCGCCAGCGCCGGAACTGCAGCGCAAGGAGCAGGCATGGCGCGCCTTGTGAAGCACGTGCTTGGCGCCATGCTGCTGTTGCCGGTGCTGGCCCAGGCTGAGATCGTGCAGCGGCAAGTGGTCAGCGCGATCCAGGCCGAGCCCGGCAAGGGCGGCGGCGACGTGCTGACCCTGGCCGGCGACAGCGGCTGCGGCGGGCGCCAGGTGCGCATGGATGCCCGCTCGGTCGGGCTGGATGCGGCGCAATACGCGGCCATGAAGCAGCAGCTGGCGCCGTTGATACGCGAGGCGACGCCCTTGCTGATGCGCATCAGATCGTGTCCGGCACCGGGCGCAGCGCTCGCCATGCCCGAAGTCAGCAAGCTGGGCGGCTGCGAGCCGCAAGCGTGTGCCGATGGCAAGGCGCGGCTCTACCTGAACCACAACCTGTCGCGCGGCGAAGTGATGGAAGAGGCACGCTATGCGCTGATCCTGCCGTTGCCGCCCGGCAAGCTGCCCGGCACCTGGCAAGTCGAGATCTATCACGTGCGCGAAGGAGAGCCGAAGCGGCTGACGGGCCAGGTCGACGCCCCCGATTACCTGCGCGGCAAGCTGGTGGGCAATTACAGCATGTATTTCCCGCATGGACAGCTGGAAATGCTGGTGGAGCAGGACGGGCGCGGCGTGCAGGAAGGCGTGCAGACCCGCTATTACCCGGATGGCCAGGTTTCCATGCGCGGCAGCTGGCGCAATGGCGTGCAGGAAGGCGAAGAGCAGACTTATCACCAGAGTGGCAAGCTGATCGAGTCGCGCACCTACCGCAACGGCGCCCGTGCCGATGGCGTGATGGAAACGTTCGATGAAAACGGCAAGCTGCGCACGCGCATGACGCGGGTCAAGGGCGAGACGGACGGCGAGCTGCTGCTGTTCTATCCCGACGGCAGCGTGGAAAGCCGCAGCCAGCATGTGAATGGCATCATGACGGGCCCCAGCACCGGCTATTTCCCGGATGGCAGGGTACGCAGCACGGTAAGCTATGTGGACGGCAAGCCCGCCGGCGACAGCGTCGAATATTATCCGGACGGCAAGGTCGCCAGCAAGCGCACGCACAGCGGCCACTACGTATTGCGCAGCGAGCAGCGCTTCAGCCAGGCCGGCGTATTGATCGTGGACAAACGGTGGAACGGGGGCGGCCGCGAGGAGGGCGCCTTGCGCTCGTGGTACGCCGATGGCAAGCCGAGGCAGCTGATCGAATACGTGAACGGCGAACGCCAGGGCTGGACGCGGCACTGGAGTGCAGACGGCAGCCTTGAAAGCGAGTGTCGCTATGTGGCGGACGAGCCGCAAGGGGAGTGCACAGGCGCGTCGGCCAAGATGTCGTACACGGAGGATGGCATCGAGCCGCTGATACCGGAACCGTGAGCCGGGGGGGGGGCATTGCCGTTCGATCACGGATGCGTGGCCAGCCTTTTTGCCAGGCGTGTACAGGTTAATGCAGGGATACCTGATGGTGGATGGCATCCACGGTTCGTCCCGTTGCAGCACTGTGCTGCTGGCCTCAAACACCGTTGCCAGCCCGGACGGAACCTTGGGCATGGCCGTTTGTGCCGGACCGGGCCTTTTGTGGTTGGCTGCTTTCGCCCCATAGCGGACGGTGCCGGTTAGTAAAATGAAGGTTCGGGGTTGAACTTGTTGATGATTTTTGTTTCAGAAAAAAACCTTTCGATTTCTACCATGGGGTAGTTTGAGATACGTGCCGTTTGAAGATACCTACATCGTTCGAGAGGGACAAGCGATTTGTCTGGCGGGCAGACACCGAAAAGCTCCAGATAGGCCAGCTCCGGGATTGCAGCCAATGGTTCAAGCGACTGAATGGTGGTGATCTTCTTTGACGCGTCCCAACTTGGGAGCGTCGCCAAAGATACCGATTTCAGCTGCATTAATTTGGCTAGCGGTGCGATATTACTAATCTTTGGCATATGAAGTATGTGCAGGACGCGCAGCTTTTCTAGCCTCCCAAGAAATTCGAACGAATCATCAGGAAAACCAGCGATTACAAGTTCTTCCAAGTTGCGCATCTGGGACAGCGGTAAGAGACTCTTGTATTTGCAATACCATACCTTGGCACTAAGTACGGACTCAGGTTCAGCAACTGTAGGGAAGGTGCCAGCAAGGTCGCGGATCAATTCTAGGTGCACTTTTGATATCTCCATACATTTTTATCGCGTTAGCATTGGTCGCTGAAGGTCCGCTCCTGGCCTATTGTGTTGAAAAACGCGGGTACGTTGATGTTTAGATAGAAATCCTGCCAGCCTCGACTGGCCAGAACCGCCGCTATTGAACGATCACCGACTGCTTGGAGGTCTGAGACATACCGAAATGGTTGCCGCTCGACATTTTCAACGCAATAGGCCGAGAACGGCCTAATCCTCTTTCGGTAACGGGGAATGTGCCGTTGGTTCGATATCGTCACCAGAAAGCAGTTCTGACAAATCTTCTGGCGATAGCCTCTTCATTTTCTCTTCCAGCTTTCTGTCATAGCTTCGGTCATTAGGATCCCAATTTTTATGAGCCTTGCGGGCATACTGCTGGACGAAGCGACCCAGTTCGGCTGCTAGTTGAGATTTTTTGCGCCTTGGAAGCATAGGTTTAGGTCAATTTTAGTTTTTTCTCAACGTCTGCTTCTGGCCGAAAGCGGAACTTCCCGAGAGCATGTCTACCTCGGCCTCCTGTGTCAAACATTGTTGTTTTGTGTCTGACTTTAATAATCGCGCTCCAGTGAGGCTGCCGGATTAATCCACTGCATCGTTGAGCAGCGTATCCATCAGTGAAAAAGCGTGACCGCATCCGGCGCAACATGCGCTGCCAAACAGGAAAGGCAAGCGAAACGCGATGTCATCCAGCAATGGCAAAGCGTCCGCTTGCGCCTGCAACCAGGCAAAGGCGGCAAGGTGGGGTGAGTCGTCGGCAGGGCCGGCAATCACCAGCAGCGTTTTCGCTGTTGGCGTAAAGACGGGATCCTCGGCGGCGACCGACAGCCCTTGCGCTACCGGCCACACATAGAGCTCTACGCCGCAGGCAGGACATGCCAGGCAGAACTCCTCGTTGGCAAAGCCGCCCAGCACTCGCGCCACGCCGGCAAATCCGGCGAATGATGCGGCGGCCTTAAGCAGGTAGATGCCGCTCACCGTGTCCTCGACCTGCCGCAGGTCGGCGGTTGCCATGACGAGCGCGGCCGGGACTGCGGCATTAAAGGCCGCGACATAGGGGGATGCCTTCAATTCCTCGTCGAGGCCGGCGCTTTCATGAATCGACGCCGCCAGCGACAGCACGCCGGCGCGCAGGTCCGGCGATGTCACCGTCGCCGCCAGGGAAACCAGGTGCGGGAATGCGGCGACCGAAGCCGGATAAATCGAGCCCTGGTGACAAATATGGCCATACAAATCGTCCAGGGCCTCGGCGTCGCCCCGCCGCAGGTCCTGCAGCAGCGCGGGAATTTTTTCAGCGCCGCCGTAACCATCCGTCAGGCTTGCCCATGCGGCAGAACGCAGATCGAGTGGCGTCGTTTCAGTCTGTTTTTCCATTGCATCAACTTAAACGATGGACGACAGGCAGTCAAGCCTGACGCTACGTGACCGTGCACTGCCCGGAGCCGGTCCAGACGCTGACCCTAAACGGGCCGGTGATATGGCCTTGATCCCTGTAGTACGTTACCACCTCGGCCGACAAGGATTTCATAGGAAATGGTTTGATCTTCATGGGCTTTCCCGTGGTTTTTTGTCTGCTTATGGCCGAAATCGGCCTACCCTGAGCTAGCTCACCGCAATGAGCGGACTAGTTAGGTCATATGAGGACTCAGCAATCACCTCGCCAGAAAAAACACCAAGCATGGCATGCTCGAATCGTTCTGTAAAAGCTAAGTGACGGTTTAAAAACTTAGCGGAAATTTAGTCGACGCAGCAGCAACGAACCCATGGCCAGGTAAATCATAT
>NZ_JBWKYD010000003.1:0-65562 GCF_059423585.1 Janthinobacterium sp. GW460-12-1-14-LB5
CCCCTTTCCCGCCACCGCGCTCCCAGCTCCCGCGTCTGCGCCTGGCTATGCGGCTGGCCGCTCCTGCTCGGCCTGCTGTTCGGCCTGCTGGGCCTGGCGGGCGCCGCGCAGGCGGCACCCTTGCCCCTGAGCAAGCAAGGCATCGCTCATCTGGACGATGGCGGGCAACTATTTCTCGCCGGTAATGACGCCGCGCCTGCCGATGCGGCCGCCCTGCCCGCCTGGCTGGCGCGCCAGCGCCCGGCCGGCCAGGTCGACCTGTTCGGCGGCGCCTACTGGCTGCATGCGCAGGTGCGCAACGACAGCGGCGAAGCGGCCTGGGTCATCGACCCGAACGACACCCTGATCGACCTGGTCGACGTCTACGTGTATGGCCCCGGGCCGCACACGCCGCCGCGGATCTTGCTGACGGGCTACCAGCATCCGCACGAGTATTTGTTGCACTACGGCAGAAACGTGCAGCTGGCGCCAGGCGCCACGTATGACATCCTGATCCGCTTTTCCAGCCCTTATTACGCGCGCGCGCCCCTGTTCGGCGTGAAGACGCAGCAAGACTACCGCAAGCTGGTGGGCAAGGAAAACTTCCTGATGGTGGCGTCCATCGGCGCCCTGCTGGCGCTGGGCCTGTTCAATTTCTTCATCTTTTCCATCACCCTGGACAAAGCCTCGGCGTATTACGCGCTGTACGTGCTGATGTATGGCCTGGCCTGGGCCATGACCTTCCACGTCTTTGCCGACCTGTTCGACTGGCACCAGCTGCAGCTGCATTACGTGCCGTTTTTCCTGCTGCCCGTCTTCAGCACCCTGTTCTACATGCATTTCCTGCACCTGCGCGATTACTCGCCCCTGCTGTACCGCCTCAGCAAGGTCAACCTGGTGCTGCCCCTGCTGCTCTTGCCCAGCTGCTTCTTCGCCCTGTCGTATGCGCACACGCTGGCCACCATCGCCATCAGCATCTGGATGCTGCTCGCGCTCGTCTGCGGCATCGTCGTCTGGCGCCGCGGCTACCAGCCGGCGCGCTTCTTCGTGCTGGCCTTCGTCGCCCTGATGCTGCCCGGCTTTCTGATCCTGCCGGCCAACCTGGGCCTGATGCCGGCCATGGTGGCCAACGCCCAGCTGGTGACCCTGCTGGGCGGCACCTTGGACGGCTTGCTGCTGGCCTTTGCCCTGGCCGACCAGATCCGCCTGCTGCGCAACAACCTGGAACAGCGGGTGCAGGAACGCACCCTGGCGCTGACCCTCAGCAACGACGCCCTGCTGAAAGCCAAGGAGCACGCGGAAGTGGTCAGCCGCCACCGCATCGATTTTCTGTCCGCCATGAGCCACGACATCCGCACGCCGCTGGCCGGCGTGATCGGCATGCTGAAATTCGCCCTGCGCGACCAGTCCGTCAAGGGCCGCACGCAGGAATACCTGCGCATCGGCCTGCACAATGGCGTCTCGCTCTTGACCATTCTCAATGACATCCTCGATTTCTCGAAGATCGACGCGGGCAAGCTGACCCTGGAAACGGTGGATTTCGACCTGCTGGCGCTGATCGGCGACGCGGCCGGCATCGTGCAGGGCCAGGCCGACGCCAAGAGCCTGCTGCTGCGCCGCGAGCTGGCGCTGGACTTGCCCCGCTACGTGCGCGCCGATCCCACGCGCCTGCGGCAAATCCTCATCAACCTGCTGGGCAACGCGCTGAAATTCACGGCGAATGGCGAAGTGCTGCTGGAAGTGCGGCGCGCCCGCACGCCGCCGCGCCGCGATGGCCGCAGCGACATCGAATTCATCATCAGCGACACGGGCCCCGGCATCGACGCCGACACCTTGCCGCGCTTGTTCCAGAAATTCGAGCAGGCCGACCATTCCACCACGCGCCGCTACGGCGGCACGGGCCTGGGCCTGGCCATCTGCAAGGAACTGGTCGAACTGATGGGTGGCACAATCGGCGTGGAAAGCCGGGTCGGCATCGGTTCGCGCTTTCATTTCACCTTGCCGCTGACGCCCGGCAGCGCGCCCGCGGCCGATGCGCGCCGGCCGGCACGCCAGGCGCGCCATGCCTGCCGCCTGCGCATCCTGTGCGCCGAAGACGTGCGCACCAACCAGATCATCATCGGCACCCTGCTCGAAAGCATGGGCCATGACGTGACCATCGTGGAAAACGGCGAGCAGGCGCTGCGCGCGCTGGGATCCGGCCCCTACGACTGCGTGCTGATGGATGGCCGCATGCCGGAAATGGATGGCGAACAGGCCGCGCGCCTGATCCGCGACGGCGGCAACGGCCAATTCCCCATTCCCGACGCGCACATTCCCATCATCGCCCTGACGGCCAACGCCAGCGAACATGACCGGCAACGCTACCTGGCCGCCGGCATGGACGACTTCCTCAGCAAGCCCGTCGACGAAGCGCTGCTGTTCGAGAAAATCGACGCCGTCATCGACCTGCTGCTGGCGCGCGGCCACGCCCTGCCGCCCGCTGCGTCCGCCGGGGACGACACGCTGGCGCGCCAGTTCGGCCTGGACGACGCCGGCGGCGCGCAACCGCAAACGCCGGCGCCGGCCGATCCCATGACGGCGCCCGTGCACATTTTGCCGCTGGCGGGCCTGTCGCCGCAGCACTTGCAGCGCATCGCGCAAGCGTTTTTGACGGAAGCGCCGCGGCGCCTGGACCTGGCTTGCCACGCCGTGCGCGACGGCAATGCCAGCGCAGCGGCCGCCGCCTTCCACGCCTTGAAAGGCAGCGCCGGCTACCTGAGCCGCCCCACCCTGCACGGCCTGTGCCACCAGATGGAAACCCTGGCCTCGAACGGCCAGCTCGATAACGTGGAGCAATTCCTGCCGCAGCTGCAGGCGGCGCTGGAGATGGCGCGGCGCGACCTGGAAAATCAGCCTGGAGCCTGAGGCAGCCAGCCACGCGATTGCAGCCACGCCAGCAACAGCCGCGGCCAGGCGGCCGGCTCGCTGCCCGGCTTGCCCAGGCCCCAGCCATGGCCGCCGTGCCGGAACTGATGCAGCTCAAACGGCACGCCCGCCGGCCCAGGGCGGCGGCCATCAATGTACTGTTTTCGGGCGGCGACACGCGGTCATCGAGCGCCTGCGCGATGAAGGCGGGCGGCGTGTGCGCATCGACGTGCCATTCCACCGACAGCGCATCGCGCGCCGCCTGCGTGGGGCGGGCGCCCAGCAGCTCTTTCTTCGCATGCGTCGTGTCGAACGGCGGCTGCATGGTCAGCACGGGGTACAGCAGCACGACGAAATCGGGCCGCGCCGATACGCCATCGATCGCATCGGCGGGCGCATACAGGGCGGCGGCCGGCTGGACGGCCGTCATGCCGGCCAGGTGCGCGCCGGCGGAAAAACCCAGCATGCCGATGCGCGCCGGGTCGATGCGCCACTCGGCGGCGCGCGCGCGGAGCACGCGCATGGCCCGCTGGCCATCCTGGAACGGCGCGGCAACGCCGCCGCCCTCCCGCGGCAGGCGGTACACGAGTTCAAACGCCGTGATGCCCTGCGCCTGCAGCCAGGCGGCGGCCGGTCCGCTTTCCTTGCCCGCCTCGATATGCGCATAACCGCCGCCGCTGACCAGCAGGATGGCCGTGCCGTTCGGCTGCGCCGGGCGGTGCACGATCAGGTAAGGCTGCTCCACCTGCGTGATGGAACCCCTGGCGCTGGCGCGCTGCGGCCCCGGGGCCGCGCCGCCGGGCGGCGCGCCTGGCCACAGGAAAATCGCGCCCGCCGGCGCGGCGCCCGCGTGCAGGTGGATCAGGACAAGACACAGCAGCATCAGGCCTTGCATGACTAGAAATCCGTCTCGCCCTGGATCACGGCCGGATAGCCCGTCATGGCGCGCGAAGTCTGCATGCCGGCCATCACGGCCGCCTCCACGCAGCCCGCATTGATGCCCGTCCTGATCCAGTCGCCCGTCAGGAACAGGTTGCTGAAGCCCGACTGGTCGGTGGCCAGCCGGTACTGCGTGCTGTTCACCACCGACATCACGTAGCGCTCGGACGGGTCGACGTTGGCGCGCCAGTACTGGCTGTCGAAGCGCGCCGGCCCCGTGCCCTGCTTCGCGTCGACCAGCCATTGCCACGGGAACGCGCCCGGCGCGCCCGCCTCGGGCCACAGCGCGCCGATCTCGCGTTCCAGCTGGTGCAGCGCGCCCTGCTTCGCCCTGGCCGCGCAGCGGGCGGGGAAATCCGTGTCGGTGACGGGCGGGTAGCTGTCGACGGGGAAGGCGCTGCAAAAATACGAGACGTTTTTCGGTTCCAGCCCCGCCGGCCAGTCCTCGTGCGCCAATAGTTGATCCATCGGCGCCCACGTATCGTACGGCTCCGTGAAGGCCGACAGCACGGGCTGCTGGCCCTTCGGCTGCGTGGTCCAGCCCATCTGCGCCAGGTTTTTGTTCAGCCACACCTGATAGGCCTGCGTGGCCACCGTTTTCACCTTGTCCGATGCCAGTTGCAGGGCCGGGCTTTGCGCCAGCAGCTGCGGGCACAGGGCCGGCAGCGAGCCGATGGAAATGCCGAACACCACCTTGTCAAAATCCACGCCCTTCTTCAGGATCGTGGCGGGCAGCTGCCGGCCGAACGCTTGCTGGTACTGCTGCGGCCAGTCGCTCCAGTACGATTCCAGGTTGATTTCCTGCCCTTGCAGCAGCGCCGCTTGCGCTGGATCAAGCTGCGCATAATCGGGCGCGCTGGGCCAGCAAGCCAGGCCCTTGACGTCGACCAGCGGCGCATAGCCGGCGGCCGGGTCCTTCAATTGCACCTGCTGCGTGATGCGGATGCTGTCGATGTCGCCCGCGCCCGGCACCAGTTCCTCCACGCGCTGGAAGAACTTGAATTCCACGCCCCGTTTTTTCAGCACCTCGTACAGCGGCGTAAAAATCGTGTCGCCCATGCCGGCCTGCATCTTGAACATGATGCCACCCTTGTAGGCCAGGCCGATGCGCGCCATCGCCCGCAGCAGGGTGCCCGCCTCGATGTTCGGCTTGGCGAAATCGCCGCCCTCGTAGGCGAACACCAGGTCGTAAAAGCCGCGCACGGGCGCCGAATTGACGCTGAACTGCTCGTCGCCGCCATGTTTTTTGAGCCAGGCACGGAAGTCGATGTCGTTGATGACGTCGAAGCCGTGCTTGAACACGCCATCCTCGAACATGCCTTTCATGACCGTGATGCCCAGGTCCAGGCAGGTGAACAGGCGGCGCAATTCATCGTCGCCATCGATCAGGGCGCGGTAGCGCAGGCGCAGCCAGGCGCGGATGCCGTTCAGGGTGCTGGCCAGCAGCTGGTGGCGGGCCTGGTCGTGGCGCGTGGAATCGGGCGCCAGGTCGGCCACCAGCGCCGCCAGCGCGCCCACGGACAGGCCCACGTCCAGCCCCAGTTCATCGGCCTGCCCCACCACTTCATCGGCCAGGCGGCGCAGCCAGCCCGGCCACACGCCTTCGCCTTGCGAGGCACTGGCACGCACGATGCGCGCATCGGCATCGGCCACCTGCCGGATCTGGCGTATCCACTGCTCGATCCAGCCCACCATGGCGATGGCCATCTGCCACAGGGTGATGTCTTCACCGCCCTCGCCCGGCTCGCCCGGCAAGGTGGGAAAGACGATGGACCAGTTGCGCCACTTGCCCTTGACGTCTTCCGACAGGGCCACGTAATCGTGCTGCTTGAAGGCGTCGCGCCAGGTGGCCAGCGGCGATCCGGGCGGGCGCTCCAGGCTGGCATACGCTTCCTTGATCATCCTGAAGGCGTTGGCGTAGAAGCCGAACCAGATGTGCAAGCCGTGTTCCTCGATGCGCTGGCCCGCCTGCGCATTGCGCCCGCTGGCGCCCTTGCCGCCCAGGCGCCAGCCCAGCTGGTAGACGGTGATGGCGTGCCGGTTTTGCCAGCCCGGCTGGCTCGTCAAGTAATAGGCCGCCGTCATAGCCGCCACGCCGCCGCCGAGGATGGCGATCTTTTCCGGCGCGATGCGCGAGTTGTCGACCAGCTCCTCGCCCGGCATGGCCGTGAAGTCGAAATTGACGTTGAACGGCAAGATCGCCGCCTGCGGCCCCAGCTGCAAACCCAGGGTCTGGTCCAGCGGGAAGCTGTCGAAAGCGTGCACCGTGCATTCGTATTCATAGCCGAGCAGGCGCGCGCTGTGCAGGCGGTTGATCTCGGCCGGCGCGGCCACCAGGGCCTGGTACACGGCTTTCACGCCCGCGCTGTCGGGGAATTGCTTGAGGAATATCTGGTCGATGCGTGGATTGCGCAGCAAGGACAGGATATCGGCCCAGCCGGCCTGGTCCATGTCGAAGAAATCGGGGATGGAGAGGAAAATCTGGAATGCCTGCTCGATGAGTTCCAAAAAGCTGTTGACGGGTTTGTGCGGCCCCGTCTGCACGGTGGCATTGACTTCGAGCAGCGGGTGCAGGGCCAGTTTCGTTTCCGGCGAGAAATGCTGGAAACCCTTGGCGGCGACGGAACAGCGCAGCGGCTCGCTGCCGGCGGCGGGAATCTCGTAGTCGCACAGGTATTTCGGATAGCCGAACAGTTCGCGCCCGTTGATCAGGGCCATCGCGTCATCGACAAAAATATGGCATGGATACCAGTAGATATGCGCGAGCTTGCCCGCCGCATCCATTTCGCCCACCATGATCCAGGTGACGATGTCGACTTCCGTGATCCAGCCCTTGGCCTGGTCGACGGGGTTGGCGGAGTCCGCATGGTTGACACGTGTAAACGTCAGCATCACGTACGGCGACAGGGCTTTCAGGGTCATCTTGCTGCCCGCCACCTGGTTCAGGGTGGTATTCACGGTCGCTTGCAATTTCGCCAGATCGCCGCGGACAAAATAGCCGTACATTTCCGACTGTTTCAATTGCAGCGGCGCATGCATCATCACCGAACCGCCCTGATAGATATACGAAGGTCTTGCAGAAGGTGTCGCCGTCATTGCCCTGTCCCCTTTAAGTTTCATTCAAACAAGATTTCTACAGTGTATTTGAGAAAGATCAATGAATGATATGAAATAAATTAAAGGATTTGCCAAGATGCATAGGCTCAGCCGGAAGGGGCAGGGACAAGCGTGAGGCAAGCGGCGGCCATCCGGTGTAGGATGGATCATCCGTGCAAAGCAGGCGAACTGACCCTGAAATGATTACTACCGACTACGTATCCACCTATTCCGGCAACCGCTTTTATCCCTTGCGCCCGCATATCGACAAGGTCGCCATCGAAGACATCGCCCACGGCCTCGCGTACCAGTGCCGCTTCAATGGACAGACGCAAGTGTTTTATTCGGTCGCCCAGCACAGCCTGATCGTCGCCGAGCTGGTGCCGCCCCCTTTGCGCCTGGCCGCCCTGCTGCACGACGCGGCCGAAGCCTACCTGGGCGACATGGTGAAGCCCTTGAAAGTGCTGCTGCCGGAATTTGCCGTGCTGGAAGACAAGGTCAGCGCCATCATCGCCGCCACGTATGGCCTGGATTTTTCCGACTACGCCCCCATCAAGCGGGCCGACCTGATCGCGCTGGCCACGGAAAAGCGCGACCTGATGCCGCACTCGGCCGAGCGCTGGGCTTACCTTGACGGCATCGCCCCCTTGCCCGGTATAATCGAGGCCATGGGTCCGGCCGAAGCCAAGCAGCGCTTCCTGCATGCGTTTGCCCGGCTGAGCGGGCTTGGGCTTGCGGCATGACGGCGTTTGCCCAGCCTCGCGAACGGGCGCTAAGCCCCGGTTTTTGCACGGCTTTTTTAGATATCCACAGCAACTGTGGATAAAGTTGTTGATAAGCCCCTCTTGACAAGCCGCAACGCCAGTATTGATGCGGGTTTCAATAATTTGCTGATTTCACAGGCAATTTTTTACCCCAATGAAATCAATGACTTAGGATCATGGGTTTGCGCCAACGCAAAGTTATTCGACAGCCATGAAAATATATTTTGCTGTGCACAAGCAATCCTGCCCAGACCGTCTTGCCTGAACAGCATTATTTTGACAAACCCCGCAGACTGGCATAGTGTGGAGTGAGCGAGCACGATCAACGGTGGATAAACGCATGAATATGGATAGCGACAGTTCCGCCAAGGGGGCGGACGAACCGGACTGGCTGGTCGATGAGCCGCTGGAACGGGCAAATGCGGCGGCAGAGACTGCCAACGCAACACCATGGCGCGTGCTGATCGTCGATGACGATGTCGACGTGCACGTGGTGACCAAGTTCGCCCTCAGCCAGGCCAGCTTCCAGGGCCGCAGGCTGAGCTTTCTGCACGCCTACTCGGGCGCCGAGGCATTGACCTTGCTGCGCAGCACATCCGATATTGCCGTGGTGCTGCTCGATGTCATCATGGAAACCCAGGATGCCGGCCTGCAAGTGGCGCGCCAGGTGCGCGAAGACTTGCACAACAGTGCCGTGCGCATCATCCTGCGCACGGGCCAGCCTGGCCAGGCGCTGGAACACCGCATCATCATCGACTACGACATCAACGATTTCTGGTGCAAGACCGACCTCACCACGCGCAAGTTGTTTACTACCGTGATCGCCTCGCTGCGCACCTACGCCACCTTGCGCGAAGCGCAGCAACAGCTTGCCGAACTGGCTGCCGCCCTGGCCCAGTGCGGCGATGCGCCACCGGCGCCAGCCGGCGGCACGCCCTGATCGGGCGCAGCTACTTTCAGTCATAAATCAAGAGTACTGGATGGGCATACAGGCTTGTACCCTGCCCCATTTTGGCCCATCTTGCCAACCCTTTGCATGGACTGAACGACCCCAATTTCCTAAGTGGCGGATTGTTAAGCGCTTTTTCAGATATCCACACGGACTGTGGATATCTTTGTGGATAAGCGCCTATTGACAGCCTTCAAAGCCACAGCCCGTGCGGCTTTCAATAAACTGCTCAATCAAACAGCAAAAATAAAATCCATTAAAATCAAACACTTAGAAACTCACACATAATCACAAGAAAATTATTTCGCCAATTTCGCTAACTCATCATTTGTGCATAACTGAGCCATAGTGATCAATCCGACAATATCGGACTGCGGCCACCGGCAACACAGTTGCCGTGCGGATACTCAATGCACGGTCTGGCGGCGCTGCTCCGGGTGCAGCAGCACGCGCTCGATCAGTTCGGGGGCGATATTGTATGACTTCAGGTATTCCAGCGCACACAAGGTACTGAAGGCCGCCTGCACGGCAATGCCCAGATCGACGATGTCGGACATCTTCTGGTCGACGCGGGCGTGCAGCACCGCGGGGTTGACGGGCATATGCAGCGTTTCTGTGGAATGAGGCATGATAAGCAACTCCTGCGTAGGGGACGGAGGGATGAAATGGCGTAGCGGTGCGAACCGCGCCAGCGGACAGGGACAGCGGTCATGTTGACGCTCAAAGTATTGCCGATAAACTCACGATGTCAATGGCAGGGAAACATGAGCCACGGTTTTTTTCTTCCAGGCACAAGCAAAGCCGAAAGCGGTGGACAAGCCCGCTCGGCCACGGCGATAATCAGCCATGCCCTCGCCTTCGCCCCTTCCGCCCGACCCGTCCCGCCCGCAGCCCGCCTCGCTTGCCGACCTGTTCTTCTCGTTCACCTGGCTGGCCCTGCAGGGGTTCGGCGGCGTGCTGGCCGTGATCCAGCGCGAAATGGTCGAACGCAAGCGCTGGCTGACGCAGGAGGAATTCCTGGAGGACTGGGCCGTGGCGCAAATCATGCCGGGGCCGAATGTCGTCAACCTGTCGCTGATGGTGGGCGGACGCTATTTCGGTTTGAAAGGCGCGCTGACGGCGCTGGCCGGCATGCTGGCCGTGCCCCTCGTCATCGTCTTGCTGCTGGGCGTGCTGTACACGCGCTTTGGCGACAACCCGCAGATGGCGGGCGCCCTGCGCGGCATGGCGGCCGTCTCGGCCGGCATGATCGCCGCCACGGGCGTGAAACTGGCGACCGCGCTGGCCAGGCATCCGCTTCCCCTGTGGCTGACCTTGTCCATCACCGTACTGGGTGTGCTGATGGTGGCGATCTTCCGCTGGCCCCTGCTGTACATCCTGCTGGGACTGGGCGGCATCGGCTGCCTGCTGACGTACCGGAAGCTGTCCGCATGACGCCGCCATTGCAACTGGTGTTGAGCGCGGGCGACTGGCTGAACCTGTTCGGCCACTACCTGATGCTGTCGCTGATGTCGATCGGCGGCGCCATTTCCACCACGTCCGAAATGCACCGTTTCCTCGTCGAACAGCATGGCTGGCTGACCCAGGCGCAATTCAACGAATCGATCGCCATCGCGCAAGCGGCGCCCGGCCCCAACGTGCTGTTCGTCGCCCTGATGGGCTGGAACGTGGGCATGAACGCGGGCAGCTACACGGCCGCTTACCTCGGCGTATTCATCACGATGGTGGGCATCATGCTGCCCAGCACCACCCTCACCTACGTGGCGGCCCAGTGGGGCTACCGCAACCGCGACCTGCGCCCCGTGCGCGCCTTCAAACAAGGCATGGCGCCCATCGTCGTCGCCCTCCTGATTTCCACGGGCATGATCCTGGGCGGCGCCAACCACGACATCCGCACGGACTGGCCCCTGTGGAGCCTGTCCATCGTGGCCGGCCTGATCATCTGGCGCACGAAGATCCATTTATTGTGGCTGCTGGCGGGCGGTGCGATCCTGGGCTGGCTGCAGCTCGTCTGACCTTACACGGCCAGGTGCCGTTTTACCTCATCGCCATCCATCTGCGCCGCCTTGCCACTGGCCACCACCTGCCCCCGCGACAGCACAATGAAGTCGTCGGCCAGCTCGCGGGCGAAATCGAAATATTGCTCGCACAACACGATGGCCATGTCGCCGCGCTGTTTCAACAAGGAAATGACCCTGCCGATATCCTTGATGACGGACGGCTGGATGCCCTCGGTCGGCTCGTCGAAGATGATCAGCTGCGGCTCGGCCAGCAGGGCGCGGGCGATAGCCAGCTGCTGCTGTTGCCCGCCAGACAAATCTCCGCCGCGCCGCTGCAGCATCTCCTTGAGCACTGGAAACAGCTCGTACACGTGGGGATCGATGCGCGCCGCTTGCCTGCCCCGCTTCACCGCCATGCCCATCAGCAAGTTTTCCTCGACCGTCAGGCGCGCAAAGATATCGCGTCCCTGCGGCACGTAGGCGATGCCCAGCTTTGCGCGCACATGCGGCGTCATTTTCGTGATGTCGCGCCCCTGGAACATCACCTTGCCCTGCGCCACGGGCAGCACGCCCATCAGGCATTTCAGCAAAGTCGTCTTGCCCACGCCATTACGCCCCAGCAAGGCCAGGCATTCGCCCTTGCGCGCCGACAAGTTGATGCCGCGCAAGGTGTGCGAGGAGCCATAGTATTGATTTAACTGTTGTACTTCCAGCATAGTCTGTGATCTCCCCTATTACCTTCCCAGATAGACTTCGATGACCCGCTCGTCGGCTTGCACCTCGTCCATGCGCCCCTGCGCCAGCACGGCACCTTCATGCAGCACGGTGACGATGCCTTGCCGGGCGATTTCCGCAACAAAACCCATGTCGTGCTCGACCACCATGATCGAATGTTTGCCGCGCAATTCATTGAGGAGTTCCGCCGTGCGCGCCGTTTCCGCGTCCGACATGCCGGCCACCGGTTCGTCCAGGAGGATCAGCTGCGGCTCCTGCATCAGGAGCATGCCGATTTCCAGCCACTGCTTTTGCCCGTGCGACAGCAAGCCCGCCGGCCGCGCCTCGTGGCCGTGGAGGCGGATCAAACGCAAGACCGCTTCGATCCTGCCCGCCTGTTCGGAAGACAGGCGCGCAAACAGGGTGGGCGCCACGCGCTTGTCCATCTTCATCGCCAGTTCCAGGTTGTCGAATACCGTGTGCTGCTCGAACACGGTAGGCCGCTGGAACTTGCGGCCGATGCCGGCGTGGGCGATCTGCGCTTCCGTCATCGTCGCCAGGTTCATGGTCTGGCCGAACCAGGCCGTGCCGGAGGTGGGCCGCGTCTTGCCCGTGATGACATCCATCATCGTCGTCTTGCCCGCGCCGTTAGGGCCGATGATGCAGCGCAACTCGCCCACGGAAATATCGAGGCTCAGTTTGTTGATGGCCTTGAAGCCGTCAAACGACACGCTGATGTCTTCCAGATACAAAATGGCGCCATGCGTCGTATCGACGCCCTCGCCTTTTATGCGCGAGTACGTGGGGCCAGCCTCGGTGCTGGCCATGCCGGGCAACATGCGGATGCTCATGCGACCTCCTCTGCCACGATGGGCTTGCGTTTGATCTTGCGCAACACGCCCAGCATGCCTTGCTGCATGAACAGGGTGACGCCGATGAACAGCAAGCCCAGCGCGAACAGCCACAGTTCCGGCATGGCCGCCGTGAACCAGCTTTTCAGACCGTTAACGGTGAAGGCGCCCAGGATGGGACCGATTAAAGTCCCCCGCCCGCCTACCGCCACCCACACGACCATCTCGATGGAGTTGGCGGGCGACATCTCCGACGGGTTGATGATGCCCACCTGCGGCACGTACAGGGCGCCGGCAATGCCGCACAGCACGGCCGACAAGGTCCACACAAACAGCTTGAACCACAGCGGGTTGTAGCCGAGAAACATCAAGCGCGCCTCGCTGTCGCGCACGCCCTGCAGCACCCTGCCCAGTTTCGAGCGGACGATGGCGCGCGCGCCCACCAGCGCCGCCAGCAGGAAGGTGAGCGTCAGCAGGAACAGCACGGCCCGGGTGGCGGGCGCCGTGATGCTGTGGCCCAGTATCGTCTTGAAATCCGTGAAACCGTTGTTGCCGCCAAAGCCGGTGTCATTGCGGAAGAACAAGAGCATGAAGGCATACGTCATCGCTTGCGTGATGATGGAAAAATACACGCCCTTGATGCGCGAGCGAAAGGCAAAGTAACCAAACACGAAGGCCAGCACCCCCGGCACCAGCACGACGAGGGCCATGCAGTACCAGAAATGTTCCGTGAAGGCCCAGTACCAGGGGTAAGTCTTCCAGTCGAGAAAGACCATGAAATCGGGCAAGCTGCTGTGGTACTGGCCCTGGTCACCGATGGCGCGCATCAGATACATGCCGTGCGCATACGCGCCCAGGGCAAAGAACACGCCGTGTCCCAGCGACAGGATGCCCGTGTAGCCCCAGACGAGGTCCAGCGCCAGCGCTGCCAGCGCGTAGCACATGAACTTGCCCACCAGCGCCACCGTGTAGGCGGACACGTGCAAGGCATGCCCTTCGGCAAATGCCAGATTGAACATCGGCAACAACGCCGCCAGTAATGTACAGGCGGCAATCGCCAGCCAGACGGGCCGCGTGAACAGGCCAGGCTTGGATTGATATGAGGTAATCATTCGACGCTGCGTCCCTTCATGGCAAACAGGCCCTGCGGCCGGCGCTGGATGAAAATGATGATGAATATCAAAATGGCGATCTTCGCCAGCACGGCACCCGCCACCGGTTCGAGGAATTTGTTGACTTCGCCCAGTCCCAGCGCGGCGATCACGGTGCCGGCCAGCTGGCCCACGCCGCCGAGCACCACCACCATGAAGGAATCGACGATATAGCTTTGGCCCAGGTCCGGCCCCACATTGCCCAGCTGCGACAGAGCCACGCCACCGAGCCCGGCGATGCCGGACCCGAGGCCGAACGTGAGCATGTCGACCTTGCCCGTGGCCACGCCCACGCAATCGGCCATGCGGCGGTTTTGCGTAACGGCCCGCACGAACAGTCCCAGCCGTG
Organism: Janthinobacterium sp. GW460-12-1-14-LB5; assembly: GCF_059423585.1. Classification (NCBI taxonomy): domain Bacteria; kingdom Pseudomonadati; phylum Pseudomonadota; class Betaproteobacteria; order Burkholderiales; family Oxalobacteraceae; genus Janthinobacterium; species Janthinobacterium sp. GW460-12-1-14-LB5. The sequence goes on from NZ_JBWKYD010000003.1 coordinate 13,700, forward strand.
TCTTGTTCAGGATCAACCACACGGCCACAACGACGATGACGGCAAAGCCGATGATGGCCAGCCGGTTGTACGGCAGCACGAGGCCGCCCAGTACCGTCACGCCGCCCGACATCCAGCCCGGGTTGGCCACTTCCACGTTTTGCGCGCCAAAGATCGTGCGGACCAGCTGCATGAGGATCAGGCTGATGCCCGAGGTAGCCAGCAGGGTTTCCAGCGGCCGCCCGTACAGCCAGCGGATCACCGTGCGTTCCAGCATCACGCCCACCAGGCCGGCAACAAAAAAGGCGGCCGGCAAGGCGGCCAGCAGATACGCATCCTGCAGGCCGGGCAAGTAATTGCGGAAGAACAGCTGGCACAGGTAGGTCGTGTAAGCGCCTATCATCAGCAATTCGCCGTGCGCCATATTGATGATGCCCATCAAGCCAAACGTGATGGCCAGCCCCAGCGCGGCCAGCAGCAGCACGCTGCCCAGGGAAATGCCGTAGAACACATTGCCGGCCAATTCCATGCGCGCCACTCTGCCCTTGATCTGGCGCATGGTCTCGATGGCGGCCAGCTGCACGGCTTCGTCCGGTTCACCCCCCTGCTCCAGCATGGCTTGCAGCACGGGCAGCAGGCGCGCATCGCTGCTGCCGGCCAGGTCCTGCACGGCGGCCTTGCGCGTGGCGGCGTCGGGCGCATGCAGGTTGGCGCTGGCGATCAGCACTTGCAATAGTTGTTGAATGTCAGCGTCGCTTTCCCGTGCCAGCGCCGCGCGGATCAGGGGGATTTGCGCGGGATCAACATCCTTTTGCAAGGCTTGCGCGGCCGCCAGGCGTGCGCTGCGCTCCGGCGCCAGCAGCTGCCAGCCCGACAAGGCGCCTGCCACGGCCGCGCGCAAGCGGTTGTTGACCATCACGCCGTCGATGCCTTCCGGCAGCGGCACGTTCCGGCCGCTTGCCGGGTCATATGCCTGCTCGCCCTCGACGATGTACACCTTGCCGTCGGGCGCGGCGTACAGTTTGTCGTCCTGCAGCGCGTGCAGCACCTTGGCGGCCTCGGGCGTGGCCAGGGCGGCGATCTGCGCGACGGCGGCGACCCTGGCGTCGGAATCGTCGCCGGCCAGCGGCTTGAGCAATTCTGGCGGGATGGCGGCCTGCGCCATGGACGACAGGCACAGGCAGGCGAAGACCAGCAGCGATGTGAATAGCCTCATTGAGTTCCCGGGAAAGCGTTGATGGTCGGCGCCACCGGACACCTGCCCGATGGCGCTGGCGTGGCTTTTACAGCTTCTGCTTACCCTCATTGCCCTTGATAAACGGGCTCCACGGCTGGGCGCGTATCGGTTCCTTGGTTTTCCACACGACATTGAATTGCCCATCGGCCTTGATCTCGCCGATCATCACGGGCTTGTGCAGGTGGTGGTTCGTCGCATCCATGGTCAGGGTGAAGCCCGATGGCGCCTTGACGCTCTGGCCCGCCATGGCGGCGATCACCTTGTCCGTGTCCGTCGATTTGGCCTTTTCCACGGCTTGCGCCCACATGTGGATGCCGACGTAGGTCGCTTCCATCGGGTCGTTCGTCACCACCGAAGCCGCGTTCGGCAGCTTCTGCGCCACCGCATACGCTTTCCACTGCTTGATGAAGGCCGTATTCACGGGATTCTTGACGGATTCGAAATAATTCCACGCTGCCAGATGGCCGAGCAGCGGCTTGGTATCGATGCCGCGCAGCTCTTCCTCGCCCACGGAAAACGCGACGACGGGCACGTCCGTGGCTTTCAGGCCCGCATTGCCCAGTTCCTTGTAGAACGGCACGTTCGAATCGCCATTGATGGTGGAAATGACGGCCGTCTTGCCGCCCGTGGAAAATTTCTTGATGTTGGCGACGATGGTTTGATAGTCGGCATGGCCGAACGGCGTGTAGACCTCGCTGATATCGCTATCCTTGACTCCCTTGCTTTTCAGAAAGGCGCGCAGGATCTTGTTGGTGGTGCGCGGATACACGTAATCCGTGCCCAGCAGCACGAAGCGCCTGGCCCCGCCCCCATCCTTGCTCATCAGGTATTCCACGGCGGGGATCGCTTGCTGGTTCGGCGCGGCGCCCGTATAAAACACATTCTTTTCCAGCTCCTCGCCCTCGTATTGCACCGGGTAAAACAGCAGGCTGTTAAGTTCCTTGAACACCGGCAACACCGACTTGCGCGACACGGACGTCCAGCAGCCGAATACCACGGCCACTTTATCCTGCGCCACCAGCTGTCTCGCTTTTTCCGCAAACAGAGGCCAGTTCGAGGCGGGATCGACGACGACGGCTTCCAGCTTCTTGCCCAGCACGCCGCCCTTGGCATTGATCTCGGCAATCGTCATCAGCGCCACGTCCTTCAGCGACGTTTCGGAAATGGCCATGGTGCCCGACAGGGAGTGCAAAATGCCCACTTTGATGGTATCGGCGGCCAGGGCTGCCTGCATGTAAGTGGACGTGGCCAGGGCCAGTGCGCCGGCGGCGGCCGCTTTCAGGATGATGCGTCGTGACATGGGGACTCCTGTGATGGGTTCGTGGGGGTCGAGCTGGGCTTGCGATGTTGTTAAAGCAGAATGCATGCCAGCGCCAAGAGGTGTCCGCCATGGTGCACGCGGCCCCCGCCGCACGAAAAAAAACCTGGCTGCACAAGGACTGTGCAGCCAGGTTTCAAATTGCCGTAAAACAGTGCGCCGGAGGTTTTAATGCTTGCGCATCAATTCTTGCGCGGCAAGCCTCGCAGGCGGCGCCAGCCCTTGCGGCCCAGCGGGAACAGCAGCACGAACGCGATCAGCCACGGCAGGATGTAGGCCATGGCCGTGATGGCGTTGGCCACGCCTTCCGACAGGTTTTCCGTGAAATTGCCCAGCGCGCGCTTGACGGGGCGCCAGAACGATTGCTTGCCTTCGGCGCTGATGGCCACGTTCAGCAAGTCCGTATCGATGCGCTGCATCAACAGGGCATTGGCGGCCGTCGCCTGCTCCAGCTCCACTTGCACGGTGGCCAGTTCCTTGCTCACCTTGATCAAGGCATCGACGTTCGTGCCCGAGCGCTTTTCCAGGTCTTGCAGCTGGGCCTGGTATTGCCTGAGCATCTCCAGGCGCTTCTTGCTGTCGAGCACAGGACGGCCCAGGTCTTCCACCTTGGTGCCCTGGCTGGTGACGTCGCCTTCGGCCGCGACCAGCGCGACGAGCTTTTTGATGCCGGCCGGCTTGGCCCGCATGCTGATGCGCGCATGCACGTAGCGGCCGCTGTCGACGCTGGAATCGAGCAGCAAACAGCCGTTTTCCGTATCGGCCTTGCAGGCGGCGACGACTTTTTCATACAGGGGCCGCACTTGCGCCTCGCTCGTATCGATGCTGACATTGTGTTCATAGGCAAGAAACTCGCTGCCTTTTTCCTTGCCGTCGAGACGCGCGGCGCTCGATTGCCCGCCGCTCTCGCCCTTGCCGCCGCAACCGGCCAGCAACATCAGGCCTAGCAGGCCAACATACACTTTTTTCATGATTTCTTTCTTGAGATTATTTTTTCAGCGGCAACAATTCGATATCGGGCAAGTGCGCGGCCACGTCCTGCACGGTCGCATGGCCGGTCAGCGAGGCGATCACCTGGGGCAGCGGTGCCGGCCAGATTTCCGGCAGATCGCGCTCTTCCAGCGCCAGCACGGGAAACGCCAGTTGCTCCTGCGGCGGCGTGAAGGCGGCTTTGACCCCGGGCTTGTTGCCGCGCGCATCGATGCGGTACCAGCCAAATTCTTGCAAGTACACGGCATTCAAGCCGTGCAGGCAAAACGGCGGCCCGATTTCGCCAACGGCCAGGCGCTGGTAGCACAGGCCGGCGGGAATGCCGTTGGCGCGCAGCAGCGCCGCCAGCAGATGGCTCTTCGCATAACAGTAGCCCGTGCCATACTGCAACACGTCGGAAGCGCGGCAGGTGACGGGATTGCGCTGGTAATCCCAGCTGTGGGCAATCTCGTCGCGCACGAAGCTAAAGCAGCGGGCCGCGATGGCGGCGTCGCCCACGGCACCTGCCGCCAGTTCGGCCGCCTTGGCGCGCACGACCGGATGGTCGCTGTCGATGTAAGTGCTGCTGGCTAAATACAGGGAAAAGTCGGTAGACATGGCATCCAGGTCATGCAAAAAGATAATGCGCGATTCTAGTCGAAGCGGCACGAAATCGAACGTTTCCTTGCGCAGGAACAAAGAAAATCCACGCCACAGGCAGGCGGGAACGGGGGCGGCGGCTTTGGCGCCGGCCCCGTAGCTGGTATCATGCGGGCAAACGCAGCCGGCCCTGTTGGCCCCGCACATGGCACTACCTTGCGAAGCGGCCCCCGCCGCCGACGCCACCCTACAGATCAGAGAAACGAGTTCCTATGAGCACACCATCGTCCCACCCATCGTTCTGGCGCCGCGTCCCGCTGGCTTTCGGCGCCTTCTTCAGCACCCTGTCGGACGCCGCCTATGCGGCCCGCGTGGAAAAATTGTCCCTGCCCGAGGCCGCCCCCGTGGCACCCGTGGCCCCGGCTCCGGCGCCAGCCCCCGTGCCGGCCGCCGCGCCCGTCATATTGAAAGAAGCCACGCCCGACGCGGCCCTGCAATTGCTGGCCCTGCTGCAACGCGAAGCGCGCCTGATCGACTTCACCCAGGAAAACCTGGGCAGCCATGCCGATGCCGACATCGGCGCGGCCGCCCGCGTCGTGCATGAAGGCTGCGCCAAGGTCATGCGCGAATACTTCACCATCGAGGCCGTGCGCCAGGAAGCCGAGGGCAGCCGCATCGTGCTGCAGGAAGGTTTTGATTCTGCGCAAGTACGCCTGACGGGCAACGTCGTCGGTTCCGCGCCGTTCACGGGCACCCTCAGCCATCGCGGCTGGCGCGCTTCGAGCGTGCGCCTGCCGAAACTGAGCGGCCAGCACGACGCCGCCATCCTCGCACCGGCCGAGGTGGAACTGTGAGCGATACCATCAACCCTACCCCGCGCTACGCCATCGGCATCGACCTGGGCACCACCCACAGCGCCCTGTCATACGTCAACCTGGTCGAGAGCGACGGCGAGCAATCCAGCCACGGCGTGCTGAAGGTGCCGCAGCTGTCGGCGCCGGGCACCGTCGAAGAATTGCCGCTGCTGCCATCGTTCGTCTACCTGCCGCACGCCGACGAAGTGGCGGCCGGCGACCTGGCCCTGCCCTGGGTCACCGAGGAAGCGGAAGCGCCGTTCGTCGTCGGCGAAATGGCCCGCAGCCGCGGCGCCACCACGCCGATCCGTTTAGTGTCGAGCGCGAAAAGCTGGCTGTGCCACCCGGGCGTGGACCGCCGCGCGGCGATCCTGCCGAACGACGCGCCAGCGGAAGTGCCGCGCATCTCGCCCATTACGGCCGCCACGCGCTACCTGACGCACTTGCGCCAGGCCTGGGACAACGCCCACCCGCAAGCGCCGTTCGCCGAGCAGGAAATCACGGTGACGATTCCCGCTTCCTTCGATCCGGCCGCGCGCGAACTGACGATGGAAGCGGCGCAGGCGGCCGGCTACGCGTCACTGACCCTGCTGGAAGAGCCGCAAGCGGCCTTGTACAGCTGGATCCAGACCAGCGAAGGACGCTGGCGCAAGGAAGTCAAGCCGGGCGACATCATTTTAGTGGTAGACGTGGGCGGCGGCACCAGCGACTTTTCGCTGATCGCCGTGCTCGAGCGCGACGGCGTGCTGGAACCGCACCGCGTGGCGGTCGGCGAGCACATCCTGCTCGGCGGCGACAATATGGACCTGGCCCTGGCCCACCTGGTGGCGCGCAAGCTGGCCGCCAACGGCACCCAGCTGGACGCCTGGCAGATGCGCGCACTCACTTACGGCTGCCGCAGCGCCAAGGAAAGCCTGCTGGCCGACAGCGGCATGGAAACGGCGCCCATCGTCGTGCCGAGCCGCGGCTCGAAACTGATCGGCGGCTCCATCCGCACGGAGCTGACGCGCGCGGAAGTGTCCACCTTCATCCTCGACGGTTTCTTCCCGCAGGTGGAAGCGTCGAGCCGCCCCGCCGTGCGCACGCGCGCCGGCCTGACGCAGCTTGGCTTGCCGTATGCGCAGGACGCGGCCATCACGCGCCACCTGGCCGCCTTCCTGGGTCGGCAAGTGGCGGCGACCAGCGAACTGGAAGGCTTCGCGGGCCGCCAGGCGGAAGGCGCCAGCTTTTTGCATCCGACGGCCGTGCTGTTCAACGGCGGCGTATTCAAGTCCGACTTGCTGGTGCAGCGCATCATGGCCACCGTCAACGACTGGCTGTACATGGAAGGCGCGGAGCCGGCGCGCATGCTGGCCGGCGCCGACCTGGACCTGGCCGTGGCGCGTGGCGCGGCCTACTACAGCTACGTGCGGCGCGGCCATGGCGTGCGCATCCGCGGCGGCACGGCCAGCTCCTTTTATGTCGCCATCGAATCGGCCATGCCCGCCATCCCCGGCATGGAACCGCCGATCCAGGCCCTGTGCGTGGCGCCGTTCGGCATGGAAGAAGGCAGCGAGCTGGAACTGCCGGGCCAGCAATTCGGCCTCGTCGTGGGAGAGCCCGTGCACTTCCGCTTCTTCGCCTCATCCACGCGCCGCAACGACCAGATCGGCGATTTGCTCGACTTCTGGGGCCCCGATGAATTGCAGGAATTGAGCGAGATCCAGGCGACGCTGTCCGCCGAAGGCCGCCAAGCCGGCGACGTCGTGCAAGTCAAACTGCACGCCAGAGTGACGGAAGCGGGCACCCTGGAGCTGCTGGCCGTTTCCCCTGACGGCGCCGAGCGCTGGAAGGTGGAATTCGACGTGCGCGGCACGCCGCAATAAGCGCCATGGGCAGCACTGCGGGCAAGCCGGCCTTCCTGGTCGGCATCGACCTGGGCACCACCAATACGGTGGTGGCGTATGCGGCGGCTGGCGATGCGCAGGCAGGAATAAACCTGTTCGCCATCGAGCAGCTGGTCGCTCCCGGCGAAGTGGGCGCACGCCCCCTGCTGCCCTCCTTGCGCTACCACCCCGCCGCCGGCGAACTGGCGGCGGGCGATTTGCAGCTGCCATGGCCGCAGCAGGACGCTGAGCATGCCGTGCTGGGCGCCTTCGCGCGCCAGCTCGGCGCGCAGGTGCCGGGCCGGCTCGTGTCCAGCGCGAAGAGCTGGCTGTCGCACGCGAACGTGGACCGCCAGGCGCCGATTTTGCCGTGGGGCGCCGATGCCGACGTGACCAAGGTCTCGCCCGTGGCGGCCAGCGCCAGCTATCTGGCCTACGTGCGCGCCGCGTGGAATCACCGCTTCCCCGACGCGCCCCTGGAAGAGCAGGAACTGGTGCTGACCATCCCCGCCTCGTTCGACGAGGGTGCGCGCGCACTCACCTTGGAAGCGGCGCGCATGGCGGGCTTGCCCACCTTGCGGCTGGTGGAAGAACCGCAAGCGGCCTTTTATGACTACCTGCACCGGCGGCGCGACACCTTGCGGCTTGACCTGGCGCAAACGCGCCGCATTTTGGTCTGCGACGTGGGCGGCGGTACCACCGATTTCAGCCTGATCGACGTGGCCTTCGACGGCGATGGCGCACCGCAGCTCACGCGCAGCAGCGTGGGCAACCATCTGATCCTCGGCGGCGACAATATGGACCTGGCGCTGGCCCACCTGGTGGAAACGCGCATGGCGGCGGGCAGCGAAGGCGGCATGAAGCTGTCCGCCGCGCGCCTGTCGCAGCTGATGGAGCGCTGCCGCGCCGCCAAGGAATTGCTGCTGTCGCAGGACGCGCCAGAGAGCGCCACCGTCACCCTGCTGGGCGGGGGCTCGCGCCTGATAGGCGGCAGCCGTTCCGCCGACGTCACGCGCGAGGAAGTGGCGGCCATGGTGGTCGACGGCTTCTTCCCGAAGGTGGAACTGGCTGACACGGCGAAAAAGGGCCGCGCCGGCATCGTCGAATTCGGCCTGCCGTATGCGCAGGACGCGGCCATCACGCGCCACCTGGCCAGCTTTTTACAACAACATCAGGGCGCACTGCCCGATACCCTGCTGCTCAATGGCGGCGTGTTCCGCGCCGACGCGCTGGTGCGCCGCCTGGCCGCCACGCTGGAACACTGGCGCGGTCAGCCCCTCACCATCCTGCACAACGATAACCCCGACGTGGCCGTGGCGCGTGGCGCCGTCGCCTACGCGCTGGCCCGGCGCGGCCAGGCGCCGCGCATCGGCGGCGGTTCGCCGCGCAGCTATTTCCTCGTGCTGGGCGAGGCGGGCAAGGACGACCGCGCCGTCTGCATCCTGCCCCGCGGCAGCGCCAGCGGCGAAGAAATCCGGCTGACGGAGCGCCTGTTCGCGCTGCGCCTGGGCCGGCCCGTGCGCTTCCACCTGGCCTCGTCCATCGCGGAAACGGGCACGCCGCCGCAGCTGGGCGACATCGTCGACCTGGCCGCGGGCGAGTACCTGCGTCTGCCGCCGCTGGCCAGCGTGCTGCACGCCAGCGACGGCAATGACAAGCGCGAAATCACCGTGCAACTGGCCACCGTGATGACGGAAGTGGGCACCCTGGAAGTGCACTGCGTGGCCGCAGCCGATGCAAGCCAGCGCTGGCTGCTGGAATTCCAGTTGCGGGGCGAAGAGGAAACGCAGGCCGAAACGTCCAGCGTGCCGCCACGCGTGAAGGAAGCGGTCGAGAAGATCGAGCGCATCTTCGGCGGCAAGGCGCAAAAGGTCGAAACCAAGGAAGTGCGCCAGTTGCGCCAGCACCTGGAACGGGGCTTGGGCGGGCGCGAGAGCTGGGAGACGCCGCTGCTGCGCCAGCTGTTCGATGCCCTCATGCTGCGTGCGCGCGGCCGGCGCCGTTCCGCCGAACATGAGCGGGTGTGGCTGAACCTGGCCGGCTACTGTTTGCGGCCCGGCTATGGCGATGCGCTCGACCCGTGGCGCATCGAGCAGCTGTGGGCCTTGTTCGACGCGGGTATCCAGCATCACAAGGACAACCAGGTGTGCGCCGAATGGTGGACGCTGTGGCGCCGCGTGGCTGGCGGCTTGAGCACGCAGCAGCAGTTGCGCCTGCTCGACGACTTCGCCTTCAACCTGCAAGCCGATGCGGCCCAGCGCGGCAGCCGTCCCGTCACCCTGGTGAACGGCAGCGACGACGACATGCTGCGCCTGGGCGCGTCGCTCGAGCGCATCCCCGGCGCCTACAAGGCCGAAGTGGGCGCCTGGCTGATCAAGCGCCTGCAGAAGGCGGATAAAAAGGGCGAAGCGGCGGACACGAATACCCTGTGGGCGCTGGCCAGGGTTGGCGCCCGCCAGCCCTTCCACGGCAGCGCGCACGAAGTGGTCGACAGCGCCACCGTGGCCGAATGGCTGCACGTGCTGCTGGCGCTGGACTGGAAAAAGACGGAACCGGCCGCGTTTGCCGCCGCCCACCTGGCGCGCATGACGGGCGACCGTTCGCGCGACATCGGCGACGACCTGCGGGCCACCATCCTGGCCCGCCTGAAAGCCGTGGGCGCCCCGCCCCTGTGGCAGGCCATGGTCAGCGAAGTGACGCAGCTGGACGAAGCGGCTACCAAGCGCATGCTGGGCGAAGCGCTGCCGCCGGGCTTGAAGCTGATCGGGTGAACACCGTCCTTGATTATGCGATTACATGAATCTACAATGTAGATACATAGGGGGCCACATGGAACTATCCATCCAAAAATGGGGCAATAGCGCCGCGGTGCGCTTGCCGACAGAACTGCTGGGCATGCTGAAGGTGTCGCTGGGCGACAAACTGGCGGTCGATGTGCGTCCGGACGGCGTATTCCTGAAAGCCAAGCGTCCCGTCTTTACGCTCGATGATCTGGTGGCGCAATGCGATGTCACGGCGCCCGAACCGGCCGACATGGCGGCATGGAGCCAGGTCAAACCGGCAGGCCGCGAAGCATGGTAAAGCGCGTCCAGTTCGGCCGTGGCGACATCGTGATGGTCAATCTGGAGCCAACGGAAGGCCGTGAGCAGCGCGGTGCGGCCCGGCCAGCGCTGGTGCTGTCCACCAGCGTCTTCAACGCGCTCGGTGTCGTTCTGGTCGCTCCCATCACGCAAGGCGGCGATTTTGCCCGCCACGCGGGCTTTGCCGCGTCCTTGAGCGGCAGCGGCACGACGACGCAGGGCGTGGCGCTGGTCAACCAGATCCGCATGCTCGACCTTGAAGCGCGCGGCGCAAAGCGCATCGAAACCGCGCCCGAATTCGTGGTGGAAGACGCGCTGGCACGCCTGCGCGCCATTACCGATTAATCAGCGTTCACCGGCGGCCAGATCGCCCTCGCTGCGCGCGCCACGATAACGCGGCAAGCCATCGGCCCATTTCACCTGTTTCAGATCACGGCGACGATCAACAACAGCGCCGCCAGCGGCGCCTGCACCAGCACGATACCGGGATGCGTGCGGCGCAGCCGGGCCCACACGGACAGGCCCGGCACTTCCGCGTGCGGGTGGTGGGCTTCGTCGCGCAGCGACATCGCGTGCAGGAACATGCCGGCGATCAGGGGGCCGGGATTGACCCACCAGCCCTGCTCCAGCAAGCCGCGCGACAGGTAGATGGCCAGCGCGCCGATGGCGACGGGCGAAGCCCACACCAGCGCCGGCATCAGGCGGATGCCATAGAATTCCGCCACGGTGCCCATGCGGTGCAGGCGGCTGAAATCATGGTCTTCCATGCGCTTGTCGATGGCCAGCTCGGCGCGGCCGTACAGGGTCCACAGGCCGCCGAACAGGCAGCCCAGCAGCACGCCGATGACGATGTCGGCGACGAACACCACGTATTTGTTGACGTCGGCCGTGCCGATGCCCAGCGAGGTGTGGGCGGCCGCGTGCAGGTGCAGGCCGGCCTGTTCGCCTTCGGCCGTCGTATAGCGGTCGCGCACGTCATAGGTGCTGCCGATGTACACGACGTTCTTGCGCGGCGCCCCGGCATCCACGCCGGCCTGCCCATCGATCAGTTGGACGCGCGTGCGCGTGGGGTTCAAAAATGGCGGTGCCACGGCGGCCGGGTGAAACGGCGCGGTGACGGCGTTCTGCTCCGCCGCATCCCTGGCGTCGCCGTGGATCACGGGTTCGAACGCCCAGCGCGCCAGCTCCTTTTCGCTGCCTGTGCGCCGCGCCAGCTGGCACACGCGGCCGGCCAGCGCCAGCCCTTCCTTTTGCTGGGACAAGGCGGCCGGCATCGGTTGCTGCTGTTCCTGCTCATCGGCGCCATGCGCCAGCTCGAAGGCCACGGCCGCCAGCACGGGGCTTTTCAGCTCGATGCGCGTGACGGCGCCCATGCGCTCGCGGATACGCGGGCTGGCGAAGTGGATGCCGGCCGCGCAGCGCGCACGTATCCACGCCAGGTTCGCGTTCTGGTCCGATTGTTCGGGCAGGATCAGCACCAGTTTCCGGCCATCGGCGGCCAGCCGGTCGAGCAGGCGGTCCAGCGGCCGCTCGCCCGCCTTGTGCTGCTCATACACTGCCGGCGCCAGGTCCAGGTCGATGGCCAGCACCTGGCTGCCGCGCGCGGCGGCGCTGGCGATCACTTGCTCCAGACGGGTGCGCTCCAGCGGTTCGCGTTCGTCGAAGACCTGTTCGAACGCGGGCTGGTCGATTTCGATGATGCCGGGCCGGTAGGCGGCGCCCGGGTCCTTGCCCCGCTCCAGCAGCTGCCCCTGTGCCGCGCTGGCGCGCAGCATGGCCGCATCGAGCCATTCGAGCACGTGAAAACCTTCCAGCACCAGCATCAGCGCGGCGATCAGGCTCGCGCCGATCACGTGGTGCAGCAAGTGCGTGCCCGTCAGCTTGAAGGCCGAGCCCAGCTGGGCGACCAGCCACAGCAGACGCCGCCAGAGCGGGGGACGCGGTTGTTCTGGCTGGCGGTTTTCCACGGTGCATACTCCTTGCGTGCGGCGAATAAATTATCACCCGAGCAACAAGTGATGACGAAAGGACAGTGTATTGCAGTTGTGCCCGTTCCGCCGCACGGCTGACGCCCTACTTCGGCCTGGCCAGCAGCAGCTTGCCCAGCGCTTCGAAAGCCGGCGTGGTGGTCGGGTCGTTGGCCGCATTGGCCGCCGTCGGCGTCGAGGCGAAACGCACGATCACCATTTCCGCCTTCGGATCGATGTAGATGCGCTGGCCGTACACGCCGCGCGCCATGTAGGCGCCATGGTCGTTATGCGTGACCCACCACATGTCGCGGTAGCTCCAGCCCTTGAGCAAATCGTAGCCGCCCTTGGCGAACAGCTGCTTGTCGCCGCCACGGCGGATATCGTCGACGGCCGCCTTCGGTAGTATCTGCTGGCCGTTGTAGCGGCCATCGTTGCGCAGCATCTCGCCGAAGCGGGCCAGGTCGCGCAAGCCCGCATTCAGGCCGCCGCCGGCAAACGGCGTGCCCGTCGAATCGACCGTCATGTAGGCGTCCTGCTCGGCGCCCAGCTTTTGCCAGACATGCTCGGACAGGTAGTCGTTGACGTTCTGCCCCGTGACGCGGGCGATGATCCAGCCCAGCACGTCGGAGTTGACCGTGCGGTAGCCGAACGCCTCCCCATGCCGGCCCTCGTGCCGCACCGTTTGCAGGTACTCGAAATAGCTGCGCGGCCCCGTGTAATCCTTGGGCTTGGGCAGCGGGCTGCCGGCCGCCGCGTGCTGCCACACTTCCGCTTTCGGGTCGGCGTAGTCTTCGCTGAATTTCAGGCCCGTGGTCATGTCGAGCACCTGGCGCACGGTGGCGTCGCCAAACGCGGATTTGGCCAGTTCCGGCACATACTCGGCCACTTTCTTGTCCGCATCGAGCTTGCCTTCGGCCACCAGCGCCGCGCCGATGGTGCCCATGACGGACTTCGTCACGGACATGGCGCCGTGCTGGCCGCTTTCCTTCAGCACGCCGAGGTAACGTTCGTACACGATGCGGCCCCGGTGCAGCACCACGATGCCGTCCGTGTAGTTGGCGCCCAGCGACTGCTCCCAGGTCATCGTTTCCTTCGCGCCCAAGGGGGTGAAGCGCAGGCCGTCGATATCGTTGCGCAGCGCGCGTCTCAAGGGCACGGGCGCTTTCAAGCCGCGCGCCACTGCCACCGTCGGCATCAGCTGGCGAAAGTGCGACACGCTCCAGCGCAGCTGCGGGAAATTGAAATAGCTGCCATCGTCGAAACGGATGATTTTATCGGCCGGCGGCGGCGCGCCCACCATCCATTGCAAGGCGGCCGGATCGCTGGCGGCGGCCGACAGCGGCGCCGTCGCCTCGGCCGCGTGGGCGCCGGCGGCCAGCGCCAGGCAGGCGGCGGCCAGGGCCAGGCGTTTCATGCTTGGGAAATCGTTCATGCGCTGCTCTCCTTGATCAACAAAATACTTAATAAACCCATACGACGTTCGCCAGCCAGCCCGTCCACGTTTTGGCCTGGCCATTCACCAGCTGGTTCACGCCCGACTGCGCGAACGAGGCGCTGAAACCCAGGGTCAGGTAGGTATTCGGGTTCACCACACGCACGTATTTGACGAAGACATCGTTGGCCAGCATCGGGCGCAGCACGCCGGCGATTACCACGGGTGCCTCGCCCGGCACGTCGAGGCGCGTGGCCTGGCCGAACTGCAGCGGGCTGCCCATCCGGTTGGCCCGCACCTGGGCCAGGTAGGCGGTCACGGTGTCCTTCGGCGTCGGGTGCAGCTCGATGGTGGCCTGCAGCGCATTCACGTTGGCATTGACGAAAACCCAGGTCGCCTTGCTGCCCGAAGCCCAGGCGCCCGGCGTGCCTTCGAAGAACAGCGGGTCGAAGCGCTCGTTGCGCGCCGTGCGCGGATCGTCGCCGGAAAAGCTCTGGTAACCAAGCGTGAACTTCGGCGTCCATGCCACGCCGGGCAGCGAAAAGCCCCCTTCCGTGCGCCAGCCCCAGGCCCGCATCGGCTCGCGCGTATTCCACTCGCGCGCGGCATCGATGCCGAACCAGCCTTTCGACAGCACGGTGGGCAGCACGGGAACGCGCGCGTAGGCATACACGAACTGCAAGTCCTTGCGGCCATCGGGCACGGCCAGCGGCGCGCCGATGCCGCCCGGCGCCGCCTGCGGATACGCGGCATGCGAACGGGGCACCTTGCCATACGCGATGCCGGCCTTGCGGTCGTTCGCGGGCGCGTAGCTGACATCGACGCCGACGACGCGCGTGCCGCTATCGTTGTCGGGGTTTTCATTCGGGTCAAGGTAAAAAGCCTGGGCGCTGAATGCGTCCTGGCTTATTTTGGCCACCACAGAATTCTGGAAGGCCTTGCGCGGCCCCAGTTTCAGCGCGCCACGGTCAAAGCCGTTCGAGCCGCCATTGGCGATCAGCATGCCGGTGCCCAGCGTGAAATTCTGCGCGCCGGCCGACAGGTCAAGGCGCGCATTCGTGCCGCCGAGCGGCATGCGGATGCCGGCGACGAATTCCTCGACCGAGATGCGGCCCGTGTCGCCCGCGCCAAACGGGTCGTGGCGCACGGTGCCCGAGCCGACGGCGGACACGCGCACATACAGCTGCCTGCCGTCGCCCAGATTGCGCTTGAAGCCGAGCGCCGGCTTGACATAGAACTCGTACCAGTAGGGGTTGAATTCGAAGCCGGGGTTGCGCGCCGGCGTATTCGACAGCTTCCAGAACAGATTGCTCTCGCCGGCCACCTGCACGCCCGCTTCCACGGAACGCGTCATGTGCCAGCCGGCGCCGATGGCCGGTTCGACGACAGCGCGCCGGGCCACCTCTTTTTCCATGCTGCTCTGGCCATCGGGATCGAGCTGACCGGCGGCGCCGCAGGCGGCGCTCCAGCCCAGCAGGGCCAGGACGAGTGAGCTGCGCACCGGGAACATCGCTTGCGTTGCCATAGGTATCCCTTGCGATAGCTGTCTTTAGATTTGAACGAATGTTATCAGAGATGCTCTTTTTTATTGTTGTAAAGCATCCTACTGTGCGGCGCCAGGCGCTGAGACGAACGTCTCACGCGCACGCCATGCTGCAGCGCAGGATGCGCCCCCCCCGGCCTTCATGCTACAAACGGGCATACCATACAAAATACCGAGACACCGGAGAGCGCCATGCCCTACGTCCGCCAGACCAGCCATATCGACCGCGTGCGCGACCTGATCGCCGGCCGCATCGTCCATCCCGGGGCCGACACGGCCCGACTGGCGTCGTCGTACCGGCGTTCGCTGGACGACTACCGGCTCGATCCCGCCTCCACCACGGGGCCGCGCATCCTGACGGGCGCCGAGCTGCGCGCCATCCAGCAATCCGAGGAAAATTTTCTGCGCTCCACGGGCCAGTGCCTGCCGCGCCTGCACGCCATGGTGCGCGAAGCGGGCTACTGCGTCATCCTCGCCAATGCGCGCGGCGTGACCATCGACTACGCGGCCGACACGGACCAGCGCAAGGATTTCAAGAAGGCGGGCCTGTACCCCGGTTCGTGCTGGTCGGAAGAGGAGGAAGGCACGTGCGGCATCGCCTCCGTGCTGCTCGACCAGGAAGCGATCACCGTGCACAAGACCGACCATTTCCGCGCCGCCTTCACGGGCCTCACCTGCAGCGCCGCACCGATCTTTTCGCCGCACGGCGACTTGATCGGCGTGCTCGATGCCTCGGCATTGAGCTCGCCCGACGCGCGCGACAGCCAGCGCCTGGTGAAACAGCTGGTGCGCCAGGGCGCAACGCTGATCGAGGACGGCTTTTTCCTCACGTCCTACAGCCACTGCTGCATCCTGCTGGCGCACCGCAACCGCCATTTCGTCGAAGTGCAGCCGGAAATGCTGCTCGCCATCGATGAACATGGCGACATCGTCGCCGCCAACCGCTGCGCGCGCGAGGTCATCCCCGGGCTGGGCGCCCTGCCGCGCCCCGTCGCCGAGGTGCTGGAAGTGCGCGCCGAACGGCTGTTCGATGCGCGCGCAGGACACAATCTGCTGTCCCTGCGCCTGGCGGGCGGCAGCACCTGGCTGCACGCGCGCATACGCGCGCCGCTGCGCCAGGCCAGCGTGCGTGCGCACATCAAGAGCGCCGTCCCCGTGACGCAGGACGCGCCGGCCTGCACGCCGCAGGAGCTGGCCGAGCGCACGCGCATCGTCAACACCATGAACGCCGCCAAATGGCGCCCGCTGCAGGCGGCCGCCATGCTGGGCGTCTCGCGCGCCACCCTGTACCGGCGCCTCAAGCAGCTGCACATCGTGCCGCCGCACCGCCAGTAAGGCATCCGGCAAGCTGAGATTTCCGTCTCATTCGCCGCCATGCTGCACTGCAGGATGCGACGCCAGAACGCCAGTGTTACAACATCGTCAGCGGCAACACAGCCGCATCCCATCATAAAGTCAGCAGACTTGGAGGAGACACGATGCAAACCGAAATCAACCCGCACGACCTGGCCGTGGCCGGCATCCTGGAGCAGCTCGAAGGTGCCCTGCGCGCCGGCGACGGCACGGCCGCCGCGCAGCTGTTCGAACAGGACGGCTACTGGCGCGACCTGGTGCTGTTTACCTGGAACCTGAAAACCCTGGAAGGCCGCGGGCAGATCGCCGCCATGCTGGCCGCCCAGCTCGGCGCCGTGCAGCCCGTCTCCATCCGCATCGCCGGCGGCGAACATGCGGTGGAAGCGGGCGGCGTGCTGCAAAGCTGGATCACGGTGGAAACGAAGGTGGCGCGCGGCGTGGGCTTCATCCGCATCCGCGACGGCAAGATCTGGACCCTGCTCACCACCATGAGCGAATTGAAGGGTTTTGAGGAAGCCAAGGGCGGCCGGCGGCCCATGGGCGCCGAACACGGGGCGCGCACCAACCGCAGCAGCTGGCTGGAGCACCGCGAGCAGGAAGCCAAAGAACTCGGTTACGCGCGCCAGCCGTATTGCGTCATCATCGGCGGCGGCCAGGGCGGCATCGCGCTCGGTGCGCGGCTGCGCCAGCTCAACGTGCCGACCATCATCATCGAGAAAAACGCCCGCCCGGGCGACAGCTGGCGCAAGCGCTACAAGTCGCTGTGCCTGCACGACCCCGTCTGGTACGACCACATGCCGTACATCCCGTTCCCGGAAAACTGGCCCGTCTTTACGCCGAAGGACAAGGTCGGCGACTGGCTGGAAATGTACACCAAGGTGATGGAACTGAACTACTGGGGTTCGACGTCATGCGAGTCGGCCAGCTTCGACGAGGCCACGGGCGAGTGGACGGTGCAGGTGCTGCGCGACGGCCAGCCCGTCACCCTGAAGCCGCGGCAGCTGGTGCTGGCGACGGGCATGTCGGGCAAGGCGAACATGCCGAAGTTCAAGGGCATGGACGTGTTCCAGGGCGAGCAGCAGCACTCGTCGCAGCATCCGGGGCCGGACGCGTATGCCGGCAAGAAGGTGGTGGTCATCGGCGCGAACAATTCCGCGCACGATATCTGCGCCGCCCTGTGGGAAGCGGGCGTGGACGTGACCATGGTGCAGCGCTCGTCGACGCACATCGTCAAGTCCGATTCCTTGATGGACCTGGCCTTGGGCGACCTGTATTCGGAACGGGCGCTGGCGGCCGGCATGACGACGGCCAAGGCGGACCTGACGTTCGCCTCGATCCCCTATAAAATCCTGGCGGACTTCCAGAAACCCGTCTTCCAGGCCATCCGCGAGCGCGATGCGGATTTTTATGCGCGCCTGGAAGAACGGGGCTTCATGCTCGATTTCGGCGACGACGATTCCGGCCTGTTCATGAAATACCTGCGCCGCGGCTCCGGCTACTACATCGACGTGGGTGCCTCGGAACTGGTCGCCGACGGCAAGATCAAGCTGAAAAGCGGCGTCGGCGTGCAGGAGCTGAAAAGCCATTCCATCGTGCTGTCGGACGGCACGGAACTGCCGGCCGACCTGGTGGTGTACGCCACCGGCTACGGCTCCATGAATGGCTGGGCGGCTGACCTGATCTCGCCCGAGGTGGCGAATAAAGTGGGCAAGGTGTGGGGCCTCGGCTCCGCCACGACGAAGGACCCGGGCCCGTGGGAGGGCGAACAGCGCAATATGTGGAAACCCACGCAGCAGCAAGCGCTGTGGTTCCACGGCGGTAACCTGCACCAGTCGCGCCACTATTCCCAGTACCTGTCGCTGCAGCTGAAGGCGCGCATGGAAGGCTTGAACACGCCCGTGTACGGGCAGCAGGCGGTGCATCACCTGGCGTGATGGCAGAGGCAAGCAGATAAAAAAATGGCGGCGGACCGAAGTCCGCCGCCATTTTTACGTCATGCAGCCAACGATTACTGTTTGATGGCTTCGATGGCAAACGTCAAAGTGACATCATCGCTGACGGCTGGCGCATATTTGCCGGCGTTGAATTCCGAGCGCTTGATCTTGGCCGTAGCGTTGGCGCCGCAGGCGTCTTTTTTCAGCATCGGGTGCGGTGCGCAGGTGAACGAGGTGACGGTCAGGGTCACTGGCTTGGTCACGCCTTTCAGGGTCAGGTTACCTTCCACGGAAGCCAGCTTGTCGCCGTCGAAATTGAACTTGGTCGACTTGTAGGTGGCGACCGGGTACTTGGCCGTGTCGAGGAAGTCTTCACCCTGGATGTGCGAGTTGAACAGGGTCGAACCCGTATCGACGGATTTGGTGTCGATCAGCACTTCGACGGCGCCCGTCTTGGCGGCGCGGTCCAGGGTGATCTTGCCGGTGGTGTTATTGAAACGGCTTTGCTGCGTCGAGAAGCCCATGTGGGTGTACTCGAAACGGGGGAAAGTGTGGCTGCCATCGATGACATAGACTTCGGGAGCGGCAACGGCGGACAGCGAGAAGCCGGCGGCGGCGATAAAAGCGAGCAGTTTTTTCATTGTAGGTTCCTGGCAGAAAGTGGAGGATGTCAAAACCGCAAGCAGCTGCAGGCGAATGACGGCTGCGGCTGATTGTCTGGCTTCAGTTGCAACAGATTATGCATGGCATGAAGATCGATGTAAAACGGAAAATATACCTAGTTAGTATCGATAAAATCGATAATACAGGGTAATCATGTCCGCGACAGCGCCTTCTGCTGCCGATTATTGTCTGCATTGCCAAAAATATCCAGCGTTATCCGGCACCTCAAAAAGGCATCAGATGAGAATGATTCTTGTTATTATTTGATGAGCTTGCTATCATGGCGCGCTTTGATCACGGGGACATGCGCGGTGCTTGAACGCTATTACCAGGAATTGCTGCGCCTGATTTCGCGCTCCACCGGATGCCGCGACAAGGCACAGGACGTGGTGCAGGAAGCCTACGCCCGCCTCCTGGCGCGCAAGCCGCTCGGCGACGCGCCTACCCTGCAAGGAGGCGCCCGCGCCCTGCATGGCGATACGCCTCCCGACAGCGGCCAGCGCGCCCTGCTGTACGTCACGGCGAAAAACATCGCCATCGATGAACAGCGCTTGCGCCAGAGACGGCCCCATGACGCGCTCGACGAGCCGCACCTGCAACTGCGCGCGCCGCGTGCCGATGAACCCGAGCAACGGCTGCACGACCGGCAAACCATGGAACGCCTGCTGGCCATCATCGAGGCCTTGCCGCCGCGCTGCCGCCAGGCTTTCGCGCTGTACAAGTTCGATGGCCTGAGCCAGATCGAGATCGCCGCCCAGATGGGTATCTCCGTCAACATGGTGGAAAAACACATCATCAACGGCATGCTCGCCTGTAAAAAAGGCTTGCCCGAGCGGGATACGCTATGAAACAGCACATGACATCACAAGACACGACGGCCGACGACATCGACTTCCTGGCGGCGCAATGGCTGCTGCGCCACGACGCGGGCCTGGCCGCGCACGAACTGGCGGCATGGCGGCAATGGCTGGCAGCGGACACGCGCCACCAGCAGGCCTGGGAGGCGCTGGCCCGCACCGATGCGCTGCTGGCCAGTCTGCCGGCGCAGCGCGTGGCGGCCTTCAGCCAGCCCGCCCCGGCGGCGGGCACGCCGTCATCGCTGCTGCAGCGGCTGCGCCAGGCGGCCTCCTTCCCGCCGCGCGGCGCGCTGGCCGGCGGCTGCCTGCTGCTGTGCGGCCTGCTGGCCTGGCCGCTGGCCGGCCATCTGCAGCGCCCCGGCTTCCAGCACGATTACAGCACGGCGCGCGGCCAGTTCGCCACGCAAGTCCTGCCCGACGGCAGCCGCATCGAACTCGATAGCGGCAGCGCCGTCGACGTGGCCCTGTACCGCGACCGGCGCAGCGTGCGCCTGCTGCGCGGCCAGGCCATGTTCCATGTCCACGCCGACCCTGCGCGTCCGTTCCAGGTCATCGCGGGAGCGGCCACGGCGACGGTACTGGGCACGCATTTTTCAGTGCGCCACGTGGGCGCCACGACACAGGTCAGCGTGGCGCAAGGCACGGTGCGCGTGGAAAGCGAAGCCGGCGCGCATGCCGAAGTGCTGCGGGCGGGCGACACGGTCACCGTCACGCCGCACGGCGTGAATGCGCTGGCCAGGGTCAGCGCGCAAGCGGTGGGCAACTGGCGTGCCGGGCGCCTCGATTTCGAGGACGCCACCCTGGCCGAGGCGCTGGCCGAATTCGAGCGCTATGGCGATTCAGGCCTCGTGCTAGACGACCCGGCCCTGGCCGGCCTGCGCCTGAACGGCAGCTTCGACGCCAAGCTGCCGGCGCAATTTGCCGCCGCCCTGCCGCTGGCCTTGCCCGTGCGCCTGCTGCGCCAGGACAGCAAGCTGCATATCGTCGCCCGCTGATGCGTCCCCATGTCGCGAAATAAAATGCATCCGCACGTCAGGGTAAATGATACTCATTCGTTTTAACTATGAAGGATCACCACATCACCATAGGAAAAACATGCATATGACTCCACCGCGCCATCCCTTGCACGCCCGCCTGTCCCCCCTCTTCCTGGCCATCGGCCTGGCCTTCGCCACGCCCGCCGTGCATGCCGCCGCCGCGCCGGCGGCGCAGGTGGAATGGCACATCCCCGCACAGCCCCTGAACCGCGCGCTGAACGAACTGGCGCGCCAGGCCGGCATGGTGCTGCTGGCCGACGCGCGCCTGACGCAGGGACGGCAAAGCGCGCCGCTGCAAGGCCGGCATTCGCTGCCCGAGGCGCTGCGCCAGCTGCTGGCCGGCAGCGGCCTGCAGGCGCAGCTGCAAGGCGGCACGACCATCATCATCAGCGCGCCTGCGCCTGTCTCTGCCGGCGCGGTGCAGATCGGCACCCTGCGCGTGACTGGCCAGGGCGGCAGCGGCACGTTCGAGGCGGACGACACGGACCCGGCCGACCTGCCCTACGTCACGTCCGCATCGTCCGCCTACATCGGGCGCGAGCAGATCGAACGCTTCCGCGGCACGTCGCCGGCCGACATCTTCAAGGGCGTGGCCGGCGTGCAGGTGGGCGACAGCCGCAACAGCGGCGCCGTCGACGTCAACGTGCGCGGCATGCAGGGCCAGGGCCGCGTGCCCGTGCTGATCGACGGCAGCCTGCAATCGTCCACCGTCTACCGCGGTTACGCCGGCATCGCCGACCGCAGCTACATCGACCCTGACCTGATCAGCGCCATCCGCATCGACAAGGGCCCGAACCTGTCGGCGCAAGGCGCGGGCGCCATCGGCGGCATGGTCAGCATGCAGACCCTGCGACCGGAAGACATCCTGCGACCGGGCCAGCGCACGGGCGTGCGCCTGCGCGGCGGGATCCAGGACAACAGCGTCCCGGCGCCCGCCGATTTCGGCAGCACGCCGCGCACGCGGCGCAACAAGCTGGGCGACCCGCGCAGCGGTTTTGGCAGCATCGCCGTGGCCACGCGCCAGGACGACTACGACCTGGTGGCCGCCATCAGCCAGCGCAGCATCGGCAATTATTTTGCCGGCACGCGCGGCTTCGAACGCTATCAGATGCTCAACGAATGGGGCGACGACAATGGCGTGACGCAGTTCTTCAAGAAAGGCGACGAAGTGCTGAACACGGCCAACCGCACCACCTCGGCCCTGCTGAAGGCCAACCTGCGCCTGCCGCACGAGCAGAAACTGGAGCTGGGCTACCGCTATTTCGACAGCAGCTATGGCGAAATCATGCCCTCGCAAATCTACCGCAACAGCACCGGCAGCATCCCCCAGTGGGACCCCAGCCAGGTGCGCACCAACGCGCTGACGGCGCGCTACGAGTGGAAGCCGGAAGGCCAGAACCTGATCGACCTGAAGGCCAACCTGTGGCTGACGGACATGCAGAGCAAGTCGCGCAACGGCGACATCTTCAGCAATCCGCTGGAAGGCAAGACCAATCCGGGCGACCACGAATGCAAGGAATGCGTGGAGGTACTGTACCTGGCGAAGAACCAGGCGCGCAGGGTCGGCGCCGACCTGACGAATACCTCGCGCTTCGCCACAGGCATGGGCCCACTCAAGCTCGATTACGGCCTGTCCTTGCAAAATGAAGATATCGGCCCGGCCGACAGCGTGCGCATCCTCGACGACGACCTGAACGCCAATCACACCCTGCGCAACGGCAAACGCCACGAGCAAAGCGCATTCGCCTCGCTGCAGTGGCAGGCACGCGACTGGCTGAGTGTCGAGGCCGGCGGGCGCTTCCAGCGCTTCGATACGCGCGACCGCAACCGCCGCGCGGAACAGCAATACCAGCCGCAAGGCTGGCAATGGGTCACCATGTGGGACAAGGACGGCGATCAGCTCGGCGCAGCGAAGTGGTACCAGGATGCGCAGGGCCGGTTCACGCCCGCCACCAATCCCGCGCTGGTGGGCGGCATGGTGGAAAACTACGGCGCCGAGCCGGCGCCGCTGGACGTCTCGCAGGTCGCCGACTGGAGCGGCAATGATTATGTCTTCCGCGACGCCATCCCCGGCCTGTTCAGCTACAGCAAGCCGATCCGCCGCAAGGACCACGGTTTTGCGCCCACGTTTGCGCTGACGGCGCGCCTGTCCGACAGCGTCAGCCTGTTCCTGCGCGACGCGCGCGGTCTGCGCATGCCCAGCCTGTATGAGTCGACAATGGGCTTCTCGGCCACGTATTCGTCGCCCTTGAACGCCGAGCGCAGCCACAACCGCGAGATCGGCGTGAGTCTGGTCAAGGATGGCGTATGGAGCGCCGCCGACAAGCTGCGCCTGCGCGTGGCGTACTTCGACAACGTCACCCACGGCTACATCACGCGCCGTCCGATTCCCGACTTGCCGGCCTACGCGCAGAATTTCTCGATGGCGAATACGGACAAATACAGCGTCTCGGGCATCGAACTGCAGTCGTCCTATGACCGGGGGAGCGTGTTTGCCGACTTTTCCGGCACCTGGAACCGCAAGACCCTGATCTGCGACGCGGCCACGGCGGCCTATTTGCGCAAGGCCAGCAAGTGGCCATCGGATATCTGGAACACGCCCGACTGCTCGCCCATCGGCTTTAGCAGCTCCTACGTGAGCAACCATATCCAGCCCAAGCTGAGCGCCAACCTGACCCTGGGCACGCGCTGGCTGCAGGAAAAACTCACCGTCGGCACGCGCCTGACGCACGTCGGCCATCCGCTGGCGCGCCAGGACGACAAGGCCGTGTGGCAGTCGTGGACAGGCACCTCGCCGCAGGTGCTGACGCAGGCGTACACCCTGGCCGACCTGTTCGCCAGCTACAAGATCACGCCCAACGCCACCGTCGACGTGGCAGTGGACAACCTGACGGACCGCTACTACCTCGATCCGCTGACCCTGAGCCTGATGCCGGGACCGGGCCGCACGGCGCGCGTCACGCTGGGCCTTCGTTTCTGATTTGATTCATCCTTATAATAGAGAGCAGATATTCCATGCATGCAGCAAGCGACACCACCAGCACCTTGAACGCCGTTCCGATTAACGCGGCCCCGACCCGCAGCCAGCGCCTGAAAGCCGACACCATGGCCACCCACGAATTGCTGGACCAGCGCATCATGGCCAGCGTGCCGTTTTCCAGCCGCGACAATTACGCGCGCTTCCTGCAGGCGCAGTACGCGTTCCTGCGCGACGTCGACGCGCTGTACGACAACGCGCAGCTGGCCGCCCTGCTGCCGGACCTGGAACAGCGCCGCCGCTACGCCAGCATCGCGGCCGACCTGCGCGACCTGGGCACCGCCCTGCCGGCCGATGCGGCCACGCCGCCGTTCGACGCGCAGCTGGACCTGGCCACGGCGCTGGGCTGGCTGTACGTGAGCGAAGGCTCGAAGCTGGGCGCGGCCATCCTGTATAAACTGGCCGGCAAGATCGGCCTCGATGAACACCACGGCGCGCGCCACCTGGCCGGCCACCCGGACGGGCGCGCGCGCCACTGGCGCGAGTTTACGTCGGTGCTCGATACGGCCGCCCTCGATGACGCCGGCGAAGCGCGCGTGATCGACGGCGCGCGCGCCGCCTTTTTGCGCATGCACGGCCACGTGGAGGCTTGCGCCTGATGGAGGAACCAGTGACCCGGGCAAGCGCGGAAGCGCACACGGCACGGCTGCGCCGCTGGGCCTGGACGGCGGCCGGCATGCTGATGGTGGCACTGGGCGTGATCGGCGCCCTGCTGCCCGTCATGCCGACGACGATCTTCCTGATCCTGGCGCTGGCCTGCTTCAGCCGTGCCTCGCCGCGCCTGGAACACTGGCTGCTGCACCATCCGCGCTTTGGCGCGCCGCTGCGCCAGTGGCGCGAACACCGCGCCGTGTCGCGGCGCGGCAAGATCCTCGCTTGCCTGGGCATGGCCATCGGCTTTGTCGCCATGTGCCTCGGCCATCCGCCGTGGTGGGTCATCGTCCTCGTGGCAACGCTGGAAATCGCCGTCATCCTCTATCTGCTGCGCCGCCCGGAGGGGCGGGCGCCGGCGCCAGAAAAGACGCCGCCGCCGGACTGGCACAAGCCGCTGACCATCGCCACGGTCTTCGCCATGCATGGCGCCCTGCTGGGATGGGCCGTGTACCACCGCGCGCCAGCGGCGCCCGTGCTGGCCATCGCGCCCGACTCCACCCAGCCGGCCATGCTGCTGTTCCTGCCTGCCGCCGCCCCGCCCCGCCCTTTGGAGCAGAATCTTGCTGAACAGGTCAGCGCGGCCGCCGCGCCATCGCGCGCCATTGCCAAAAAGGCAGCGCCGGCAATCAAACAATTCGTGCTGCCGCAGCCGGATGCCGCGCCCATGCCGCCGCAAGCCGAGGCCATCGCGGCCGTCGCCGACGTGCGTCCTGCCCCCGTGACACCGGCACCGGCGGCCACGGCGTCCGTCGCGGCGGCGCCGCCCTCGCCTGCCCTGCCGCCCGCGCCACAGGAGCTGCGCAGCGGCGTATCGAGCTGGGAAGGCAAGGTTTTGGCGCGCATGGAGCGCTTCCGCCGCTATCCGACGGCGTCGCGCGCGAAGCAGGAACAGGGCGTGGTGTATCTGCGCTGCCGCATCGACCGCGATGGCCAGGTGCTGGCAGCCGCCATCGAGCGCAGTTCCGGTTCCCCGGCGCTGGATCAGGCCGCGCTCGACACTTTGCAACGGGCGGCGCCACTGCCGCGCATTCCCAAGGAACGGCCGGACCCGCTGGAATTATCGATTCCCGTCGAATTTTCCATCGGCTGAACACGAAAAAACCGCGTTTACTCTCGCCAAACACCCATATAGACATTATTTGCATATTCAAAGCAAGATTCTGTCGTAGGAGTAATAACACGATCGGAGGTATACTACGCAACCGACGTAGCAGGCTGGGCGATTTGGCCCCTGCAAACAAGCCTGTCACGGTCCAATAAAAAAGGAAACACTGCATGACCACACCACACCGTACGCCGGTGATTCGCATCGATGGCGCGAACAAGACCTTCGCGCTGCCCAAGGGCGAACAATTCCACGCGGTCAAATCGGTCACGCTGGAAGTCTATCCCGGTGATATTTTCGGCCTGATCGGCAAGAGCGGCGCCGGCAAATCGACCTTGCTGCGCCTGATTAACCTGCTCGAGCGCCCCGACAGCGGCACCATTACCGTGGCCGGACGCGAACTGACGCGCCTGGGCAAGAGCGAACTGCGCGACGCGCGCCAGAACATCGGCATGATTTTCCAGCAATTCAATCTGCTGCAAAACGCCAGCGTCTTCGACAACGTCGCCTTCCCCCTGAAAATCCATGGCACGACCAAGCGCGAGCAGATCGCCGCCCGCGTGGAGGAATGCCTGGCGCTCGTCGGCCTGTCCGACAAGCTGCACAGCTATCCGGCGCAACTGTCCGGCGGGCAGAAGCAGCGCGTGGCGATCGCCCGCGCCCTGGCCAGCCACCCGGACGTGCTGCTGTGCGACGAGCCGACGTCCGCGCTGGACGCGGAAACGACGCGCGCCCTGCTCGACACCTTGCGCGACATCAATGCGCGCCTCGGCGTGACCATCGTCATCGTCAGCCATGAGCTGTCGGTGCTCGGTGCCATCTGCAACCGGGTCGCCGTCGTGGAAAACGGCGCCATCGCCGAACAATTTGACCTGAGCGACACAGCCACCCCGCGCAAGACGGCGCTGGGACGCGAGCTGGCTTACTACGGCACCGAGGCGTTTGAAGCCACCGCATGGAAGGATGCAACACATGTTTGAAGAATCGATCAATAACGTCATCAACCTGCTGCCGGAAATCTGGGTGGCGCTGGGCCAGACCATGACCATGCTGGGCATCGGCTTGACGGCCGCCATCCTGATCGGCGGCCCGCTGGGCATTTTGCTGTTCCTCGTCTCGGAAGGCCAGTCGCTGGAAAACCGTCCGCTGTCGACGATCCTCGGCTGGCTGGTGAATACCGTGCGCAGCTTCCCCTTCATCATCCTGCTGGTCGCCCTGACGCCGTTTACGCGCATCATCGCCGGCACCTCGATCGGCCCGCTGGCCGCCAGCGTGCCGCTGTCGTTCGCCGCCATTCCCTACCTGGCGCGCCTGGTGGAACAGAACCTGCGCGAAGTGCCGCGCGGCGTGATCGAGGCGGCGCACGCCATGGGCGCCTCGGAAATGCAGATCATCTTCCGCGTGCTGCTGGTGGAAGCGCGCTCCGGCCTGGTGCTGGCCCTGACCGTGCTGTCGATCAGCTTCCTGTCGTATTCGGCCGTGGCCGGCGTGGTGGGCGGCGGCGGTATCGGCGACCTGGCCATCCGCTACGGCTACTACCGCTTCGAGACGGACATCATGGTCGCCACCGTCGCCATCCTGATCGTGCTGGTGCAAACCATCCAGTTCGCCGGCACGCGCATCGCCAAGCGCCTCGACAAACGTTAATTCATATTCAGAAACAAGGACCTACATGAACCACATTCGCCGCACCCTGCTGCTGGCCGCCGCCAGCCTGACCCTCGCCACCGCCGCCCACGCCAAGGACCCGAAGGAAATCGTCATCGGCACCAGCTCCGGCCCGTATTCGGACCAGCTGAAGCTGGGCATCAAGCCCATCCTGGAAAAACAGGGCTACAAGGTCAAGATCGTCGAATTCAACGACTACGTGCAGCCGAACTACGCGCTGGCCGAAGGTTCGCTGGACGCCAACGTGTTCCAGCACATCGTCTACCTGACCAAGTTCGCCACCGATAACAAGCTGCCATTGAGCGCATTGATCACCGTGCCGACCATGCCGATCGGCCTGTACGGCGGCAAGCAGAAAACCCTGGCGGAAGTCAAGAACGGTGCCACCATCACCATGCCGAACGACCCGACCAACCAGGCGCGCGCGCTGGTGATGCTGGCCAAGATGGGCTGGATCAAGCTGAAACCGAACGTCGATCCGCTGCGCGCGTCCGAGCGCGACGTGCTGGAAAATCCAAAAAAACTGAAACTGGTGCCGCTGGAAGCGGCGCAGCTGCCACGTTCGCTGGCGGACGCCGACTACGCCTTTGTGAACGGTAACTTCGCGCTGGCCGCCGGCATGAAGCTGACGTCGGCCCTTAGCGTGGAAAAGATCTCGGACAGCTACATCAACCTGGTCGCCATCCGCACGGCCGACAAGGCCAAGCCATGGGTGAAGGACCTGGAAGCGGCCTACCGCTCGCGCGCCTTCCTCGACGCGACGAACAAATACCTGGCCGGCTACGAAAAGACGGACTACCAGCTGGCGCTGGAAAAGACGCTGAAAAAATAAACGGCGTGCACCAAACGTAAAAAGGACGGCCAAGGCCGTCCTTTTTTATTGTCCGCGCCGTGCGGACGCTGTCATGCCATGCTTAGAAGCGGTAGCCGACGCCTACGCCGATCAGGACAGGGTCGATCTTGACTTCGCTGGCCTTGGCCGCACCGACGAAGACGTCGCTGCGGATCTGTACTTTCTTGATGTCGAAGTTCAAGGACCAGTTTTTATCCAGTTTGTAATCGACACCGGCTTGCAGCGAGAAGCCCCAGCTGTCGTGTTCCAGGCGGCCGGCGCCGTCCAGCAGTTTCACGCTCGAAATATTCGTGTAGTTCACGCCTGCACCCACATATGGGCTGAACTGTTTTTCCGGCATGAAGTGGTATTGCAGCGACAGGGTCGGCGGCAGATGCTTGAACGTGCCGATATCTTTGCCCCCCAGGGTGACGTCATGCTTTTGCGGATACGTCAGAATCAGCTCGGCAGCGATATTGGGGGTAAAGAAATACGAAATATCGATTTCAGGAATCGTCTTGCTGCTGACGTGTATCGTGTCCGATGCGCCAGCGCCCAAGACCGGCGTGGATTTATTGGCCGGATCGATATGCACGGCACGCGCACGCACCAGCCATGGGCTTTCCTGCGCCATTGCATTGCCGGCGAATGCGCCGATGGCGGCCAAAACGATTGCTGCTGCAGTTGCGGACTTCTTCATTCTAGTTCCCTCTTTTTGTCGTTAAGTAACGCTGCGAAGTCTAAGAGTGCAGTGCAACAAAAACTTTGATCCACATCAAATAGTGCTAGATGGCATCAAAAGAGGGATTTTTTTCTTTGCCCAGGTCAAGAAAATGCGGCATTGCAAAATCAAGCCGCCTCGGCAAACAGGCCGGCGACCCAGTCGGCAAACACGCGCACGCGCGGCGACAATTGCCGGTGATGGGGATACAGCACGGAGACGGGCAAGGGGTCGGGCCGCAGGTGCGCCAGTACTTCCACCAGTTCGCCGGCCGCCAGCGCCCGCTCCAGGTGGTAGCGGGGCGCCTGGATCAGGCCCAGGCCCGCGCGGCAGCAGGCATGATACGCGTCCGCGTTATTGACGGACACGGTGCCCGGCAAGGCCACGCTGTGGCGCTGGCCGTCCACCTTGAAATCGAAGGGCCAGACCTTGCCCGTCCGGGCGGAAAAGAAATTCACGGCGCGGTGGCCCGCCAGCTGCGCCAGATTCTCGGGCGTGCCGTGCGCGGCCAGGTAGGCGGGGCTGGCGCACGTCATTTGCTCCAGCAGCGCGACGCGGCGCGCCACCATGGACGAGTCGCCGGGCTCTCCCACGCGCAGCACGCAATCGACGCCTTCGCGCACCAGGTCGACGAGGCGGTCGCCCATGCCGATTTCCAGTTCGATCAAGGGATAGCGGGCGCAGAACCGGTCCAGCACGGGCATGACGAAATGCATGGCCAGGGTCGCGTGCAGGTCGATGCGCAGCTTGCCGGCCGGCTGCTGCGCCGCCGAACTGAACACGGCTTCCGTTTCTTCCAGGTCGGCCAGCAGGCGCGCGCAGCGCTGGTAATACGCCTCGCCATCGGGCGTGGGCGTCACTTGCCGCGTGGTTCGCTGCAGCAGGCGCACGCGCAGCCGCGCTTCGAGCTGCTTGATCGCATGCGTGACGGTCGCCTTCGGGTAGCCAAGGTCATGCGCCGCCTGCGTGAAACTGCGCAGCTCGACGATGCGCGTAAAGATGCGCATCGCATCGAATCGATCCATGGCTCCTCCATTGTTATTGTCTGTTGCACAGTGTAGCGATGCGGGCGCCATTTTTCCATCGTTAACGACAACGCGGGCAGAAGTTGTCCGCCACGCAATCGCCACTTGCGCCGATGTCACTGGATTGCCGCCGGCCCGCGCAGCATACTATCTTCTGCACGCACATGAGAATGGTAATGATTATCATTTGCGATATAATGCAGGTTCACGCTTAAGCGCTCGCTCAGGCGATAATAAAAGGAATGGGAGACATGGATATATTGAGGGAACTGCGTGAATCGGGCTTGAAAGTGACCATCCCCCGCTTGCGGATTCTGCAGCTGTTTCAAGAAGGCGGCATCAAGCACCTGAGTGCGGACGACGTGTATAAACTCTTGCTGGCTGAAAAGATCGATGTGGGCCTGGCCACCATCTACCGTGTGCTGATGCAGTTTGCCGAAGCGGGCATTCTGTTTCGCCGGCACTTCGAATCGGGCCACGCCGTCTTCGAGCTGAACGAAGGCCAGCACCACGACCACCTGGTCTGCACGGGCTGCGGCAAGGTCGATGAATTCGTCGATGAAGGCATCGAACTGCGCCAGAACGAGATCGCCGCCGAGCGGGGTTTCGTGCTGCACGAGCACGCGCTGTCGCTGTACGGCACCTGCGCCGAGTGCACGGCGAAGAAAATCCCGCCGCGCCGGGCCTGAAGGTGCCTGGGCCGCCTGGGCGCTGCTGCCTTGCGGTAAGATTCGCTCACGCTTGAGAAAGGATCACCCATGTATATCGGAGAAATCGCCCGCCTGGCGGGCACCTCGCCCAAGGCCCTGCGCCACTATGAGGCGCTGGGCTTGCTGGGCGACGTGCGCCGCTCCGGCGCCTACCGCGTCTACACGCAGCAGGACCTGGCGCAAGTCAAACTGATACGCCAGGCGCAGGCGCTGGGCTTCCGCCTGGCCGAACTGCTGCCCCTGCTGGCCGGCGACGAGACCGACTGGGCCGCCCTGTCGCAGCACATCAGCGCCAAGCGCGCGCAAGTGCGGCAGGATATCGCCCGCCTGCGCCAGCTCGATGCGCAATTGGCCGACATCGACGCGGAAATCCGCGACTGCCTGGCGCGCCAGCACCTTCAAGCGGCCGCTTGACTCTGCCACTAAGGGCAGGCTTTAGCATGCAAGCTCTTCTTTAACGGAAAGCCTGCAGCATGAGCAAAATTACACCGAAGCGCATTTTAATTCTCCTCGGCCATCCGTCCAGCGACAGCTTTTGCGCCGCCCTGGCCGAGGCCTACGCCGCCACCGCCCGCAGCGCGGGCCACAGCGTGCGCGAGCTGCGCCTGGGCCAGCTGGACTTCGACCAGAACCTGCATGAAGGCTACCGCCAGGTGCAGCCGCTGGAGCCGGACTTGCTGGCCGCGCAGGAAGCCATCAGCTGGGCAGAACACCTGGTGTTCGCCTACCCGATCTGGTGGGGCGGCGCGCCGGCCCTGCTGAAAGGTTTCGTCGACCGCATCTTCCTGCCCGGCTTTGCCTTCAAATATCGCCCCGGCAAGGCTTTCCCGGCGCAACTGCTGAAGGGCCGCACGGCGCAGCTGCTGGTGGCGATGGATACGCCGCCCTGGTATTTCCGCTGGGTCTACCACATGCCCGGCATCCACCAGCTGCGCAAGACGACCCTGGAATTTTGCGGCGTCAAGCCCGTCAAGGTGGCCAGTTTCGGCCCCATGATCGATTCCACCGAAGCGCAGCGCACGCGCTGGCTGGAACACGCGCAGGCGCTGGCGCGGCGCCTGTAGGTCCGGCAATGGATTGCCATGCAGCCATCTTGCATACGGTTTTGACAAGCCGGTAATCAAGCCGTCATATTCAGCGGCTACCATGATGGTATTGCCTGTTTGTCAGTCGCCTTGCTCTCGCGACAACAAGGGTCCGATCGTCATGTAAAGGTAGCCGCTGTGGAGTTCAACGCTTCTCGATTGCATCTTCCCCGTTATCGCACGTCCGTGGCGTCTGACCTGTGCATTCCCACGGAATCCGTGCAGGCCGACGCCAGCAATTTCGCCGTGCTGGAACTGTTTACGGAGCGGCGCGACATGATGAGCTTGCCCGTCACGGAACAGCAAAAGCCCATCGGCTTGATCAGCCGCAATATCTTCATGTCGCAGATGTCCAAGCCCTTCTATCACGAGGTGTACGGCAAGAAGAGCTGCATCGCCTTCATGGACAAGGAACCGCTGATCGTCGACGGCGCCATGAGCATCGAAGACCTCACCTTCCGCGCCGTGGAAGCGGGCGAGAAGGCGCTGGCCGACGGCTTCATCATCACCGAGGACGGCGCGCTGGCCGGCGTGGGCTTCGGCTTGCAGCTGATGAACGTGGTCGCCACCATGCAGGCGGAAAAGAACCGGCAAATCATGCACAGCATCGATTACGCCAGCGTCATCCAGCGCGCGCTGCTGCGCACCTCCGATGCGGAACTGCGCGCCACCCTGCCCGACGCGCACCTGGAATGGCAGCCGCGCGACGTCGTCGGCGGCGATTTCTACTTTTTCGAGCGCCATGAAGGGGGCTGGTTCGCCGCCATCGCCGACTGCACGGGGCACGGCGTGCCGGGCGCCTTCATGACCCTGATCGCCTCGTCGGCCCTGAGCCAGGCCCTGCGCGAGCGGGGGCCGCGCGATCCGGCCGCCCTGATCGGCGCCGTCAGCCGCGCCATCAAGACCTTGCTGGGGCAGGATGGCGCCAGCAGCGGCCACGCCGGCCATGCCGGCTCGAACGACGGCATGGATTGCGCCTTCCTCGCCTACGACACGGCCAGCGCCAGCCTGCGTTTCGCGGGGGCGAAACTGGCGCTGTACGTGGTGGCGCCCGGCGAAGAGGCCGTGCGCGCCATCGATGGCGCGCGCATGGGCGTGGGCTACGTCGACACGCCGGCCGGCTACTGCTGGCACAACGAGACGCCCGACATTCCCGCCGGCAGCCTGCTGTTCCTCACCACCGACGGCTTGCTCGACCAGATCGGCGGCGCGCGCGACATCGCCTACGGCAAGCGGCGCATGCGCGAGCAGCTGCTGGCGCGGCGCGACGCTCCCGCCGGCGACGTGGCGGCCGCGCTGCTGCGGGACAGCGCGGCATGGCAGGGAAAGCAGCCGCGCCGCGACGACCTGACCTTTTTCTGTTTTCGCCTGTAGTCGGGCGCCATCGAGCCACCTTATCAACAAGAAACCGGGTCACCGGCTAGCCAGGAGCACGCACGTGCTGTACGAAGAATTCAACGAGTTTTGGGACGTGGCGCGCAAGCGCAACATCATCTTTTTTTACGTGGGCTATTTCTCGCAGCACGTGGTCAGCGCCATTTCCGAGACCATCAAGGCGCGCCTCGATACGGCCGGCGCGGCCGGGCCCACGCGGCGGCGCATTTTTTCCTCGTTCATTGAGATGTCGCAAAACATCATGCATTATTCGGCCGACAGCCTGACGCCCGATGCGCAGCTGGACCAGCAGATGCGGCGCGGCTCGTTCTGCATCGGCACGCGCGGCGACAGCTTTTTTCTGCTGTGCGCCAACCCCGTCTCGACGGACAACGTGGCGCAGATCCGCGCCCGCCTGGAACCGCTGCACACCATGACGATGGACGAAATCCGCCTCGCCTACAAGAAGGCCCTGCGCGAGGAAGCACCGTCCGACAGCAAGGGCGCGGGCCTGGGGTTCCTTACCATGGCACGCGACGCCAGCGAACCGCTGGAATTCGAATTCGTCCAGGATCCACAGGAGCCTGGCCACACCATCTTCTGCATCAAAGCCATCATTTGAAAGAGCCGACTCAGGAAAGCATATGCAATTACCGTCACCACTGTTCATCGCCGCGACCCCGAGTTCGCCCGAAATCGACTTCCGTTTCGAGCAGCACACCCTGTCGATCAAGGGCGAGTCGTACCCGGAAAACGCGGCTGCCTTCTATGGCCCGCTGATCGCCGCGGTGCGCGCCTACCTGGCTGGCTGCAACGAAGCGGCCATCACCGTCAACGTCTCGCTGGCCTACTTCAACAGCTCCAGCACGAAGATGCTGTTTACCCTGTTCGACACCCTGAACCAGGCGGCCGCGGACGGCAACCAGGTGCGCCTGAACTGGTATCACGACGAGGATGACGACACCATCCTGGAATTCGGCCAGGAGCTGCAGCAGGACTTTACGGCGCTCGACTTCCACGACCATCCCGTGCAGGGCAGCTAGGACATGCACGCCGCCCTCTCCGAGTCCGGACTGGAACCCGACCTGTTCACCGTGGAAGCGGCCGCGCTGGCTGCCGCGCGCCGCATGCACGCCGACCTTCACGCCAGCGGCGAGGCGCAGCGCCGCGTGCTCGGTGAGCTGATCGTTCACTACGAGCGGCTGATGCGCGAAACGCGCCGGCTGATCGGCCGCAGCGACCGCGCCGAGCGCGACATGCATCTGCTGAACCGGCAGTTGCAGACGCTGGCCGGCCAGCTCGAATACCGCGCCACGCACGATCCGCTGACGGGCGCCCTGAACCGCGGCGCCGTGATCGACCACGCCTCGCGCTGTCTGGCGCAGGGCGACATGGCCCTGATCGTGCTCGACATCGACCTGTTCAAGCAAGTCAACGACGACTTCGGCCACCCGGCCGGCGACGGCGTGATCCAGGCCGTGGTCGACTGTTTAAAAGGGTTGTTGGGACAGGAAACGGCCATCGGCCGGGTCGGCGGCGAAGAGTTTTCCGTGGTCTGGCCCACCTCCTCGCGCGACGACGCGGCGCAAGTGGCGCAGCGCATCTGCGAGACGGTCGGCCGCCAGCGCCACGCGGCGCCCATCACGCGCGCCATCACCGTCAGCGTGGGCCTGAGCTGGAACCGCGCCGGCACGGCCTTCGAGACGGCCTACAGCCATGCCGACCAGGCCCTGTACCAGGCCAAGCGCGAAGGACGCAACTGCGTGCGCCAGTGGCTGGAGAGCTGAATCAGCGCAATGAATCAGCGAATATGCTCGCGCGCCATGCTGCCATCGCGGCGCATGGCGGCTGCCGCGCGCTGCATGGCCGCCACCTGCGCCTCGGGCACCTTGAGGTTGCAGGCCAGGTAAGTCTGCACGCGGTTAAAAGTCAGCAGCGGCACCACCTTGCCCTCCCACTCCTTGCCGACGAAAGGCTTGCTGCCCACCGCCAGGCCGACGGCCCACAGGTCGATGCGCCCCAGCAGCAGCTTTTGCGGATTGAGCCACTCCTGCGTCACGGGCGCCACGTTCATGCCGTGCTGGCGCAGGTAGTCGTCGCGCGCGTCACCCAGCACCGTGCCGATCACCAGGCCGCGCGCATCGGCCAGGGTGCGCAGCGCCAGATGCCGCTCGGCCAGGCCATACAGTATCCATTCCGCTTCATTCAAGGGGCCGATCCAGCGAAACTGCGCTTCGCGCTCTTGCGTGCGCGTGGTGGAAAAGATGCAGGTGTCAGGCTCGCGCAACGCCTGCGCATACGCGCGTTTCCACGGCAGCAGTTCCATCGTATAGCCGATGCCGGCGCGCGCCATGATCTCGCGCACCTTCAGCGTTTCACGTCCCACGACGACATTGCCTTCCATCATGCTCGATGGCGGCAAATGCTCGCCGACGATGCGCAGGCCGGCCGCCACGGCCAGCACCGGCATCAGCAGCGCCACTGCCAGCAGCCATGCCATGCTTGCTTGTTTCATGCTTGCCTTCTTCTACCACAGGGGATACGCGTCCCTGCCACCTGCAGGATGGTAACATCGGCCCCCACCGGCCATCGCCAAAGGTTGCCAAATAAACCATTATTTTTCCGTAACGTGGCTCAGGGCCAACGCTGGGAACGAACATGCGAGGGGAAAATGGCGAGAAAAATAACTGGCGGAAAACAGTAGGAGTCGAACCTACGGGAGAACGTCTGACGCCCTCCACCGGGTTTGAAGCCCGGCCACATCACCGGATGAGTGTGCTTTCCGCGGTGCCAGAGCTAACTGTTGGGCAAGGCGGCGCTGTAGGACCACAATGCTTGCGGGCGCAACAAATGCCCATTGCCAACACGGCGAGTATAACCGACGCGGTCGAAGAACTCCAGAACCTGGATCGCCCGCTTGCGCCCCAGGCCGCTCGCGTCGCGGAATACGGCCGCGCTGACGGCGCCGGAACCGGACGCCAGCGCCCCTTCCTCTTCGGCTTTTTGCGCCAGGTCCCGCACCAGCTGCGCCAACCCGGCCAGCGCGGCCGGGTGATAAAACAGGTCGTGCACCACCTGGCTGATCTGGCCCGCTTTCGCCAGTTTACGCAGCAGCCTGCGCGTCTCGTCCTCGGCCAGGCCGAAGTCGCGTGCCAGGTCGCGCGTCCAGGGCGGATCGAAGCGCCCCTGTTCCAGCGCCGCCAGCAGCGGCTCGGCCACCGCCTGTTCCTGCGGCGTCAGTTCCACGCTGTGCGTCGGCAGATGCAGGCTGGCGCCGCGCGCCTGCACGCTGCCTTGCGCCAGCAAGCCATCGACCAGATGGCTCCACAAGGCGTCTTCCATCTCCGCGTCGACGATGCGCTTCAGGCGCCACAGCTCGGGGCCCGCCTCGTCCGGCGCACGGGCGTGGAACGCTGCCAGGGCCGCCAGCAATCGCTCTTCCAGCGCCAGCAAGGCCGCCGGCGCCAGCAGCAGGGCGTCGTCGCCGCGCAGGGCGATGCGCCGCGTCTCGGGCGGCAAGGTGATGGCTGCCGCCGGCAGCAGCGACAGGCGCACCAGCAGCGACTCGCGCAAGCCCAGCGGGCTTTGCGCCAGCAGGGCGCCGATGTCGCCGTGCGCGACAAACGCCGCCAGCGCATCGAGCCACGCCAGCCTGGCCGGGCTGCGCCGCTTGCGCGCCGGACCGAACGGATCGAGCACCATGCCGCCGCCCACCGTCTGCGTCGCTTGCGCATTGCGCACGACGAAGCGGTCGCCCGGCACGCCGTGCATGGGCGCCTCGAACACCAGCTGTACCCTGCCCGTCTGTCCCGGCGACAGGGTCTCGCCATCGAGCATGACGGCGCGCGCCAGCTGGTGCGCCGCGCCCAGGTGCACGTGCAGCGGCGACCAGGCTTTCAATTGCACGCCGGCGTCGGGCAGCAGGGTCAGTTCCACGTCGAGGCGCTCGGAACACTGCGCCAGCGCGGGCGCGACGATCCAGTTGCCCCGCTCGATGCCTTCGCGGTCGATGCCGGCCAGGTTCAGCGCCAGGCGCTGGCCCGCCATGCCCGTCTCGGCCGCGCGGTTTTGCGCATGGATGCTGCGCACGCGCGCCGGCGCGCCGCCGGGCGCCAGTTGCAGGCTGTCCCCCACCGTGGCCATGCCGGCCAACGCCGTGCCGGTGACGATGGTGCCCTGCCCCGGCAAGGTGAACACGCGGTCCACGCCCAGGCGGAACAAGCGCCGCTCGTCGCGTTGCGGCAGGCTGCGCGCCACCTGCGTCAGGTGCGCCAGCAAGGCGGCCACGCCGGGATCGCTGTCGCGATTGGCGGCCGTCGGAAAGATCGGGCTGCCCGCCAGCGGCATGCCGGCCAGCAGCGCCTCGATGTCCGCTTCCACCTGCGCCACGCGGGCGCTATCGGCGCGGTCGACCTTGGTCAGCGCCACGGCGCCACGCGTCACGCCCAGCAGCCGCAAAATGGCCAGGTGCTCGTGCGTCTGCGGCATGACGCCGTCGTCGGCCGCCACCACGAGCAGGGCGAAGTCGATGCCCGTCACGCCGGACGCCATGGTGCGGATGAATTTTTCGTGTCCCGGCACGTCGATCACGCCCAGCACCGTGCCATCGGCCAGCGGCAGGTAGGCATAGCCGAGTTCTATCGAGATGCCGCGCGCCTGCTCTTCCTTCAAGCGGTCCGTGTGCACGCCCGTCAGCGCGCGCGTGAGGGTCGTCTTGCCATGGTCGATATGGCCTGCGGTGCCGACGATCATGCGGACAACCCGGCCAGCTGCGCAATGAAGGCCGTCTCGTGCGCCGCTTCCAGGCAGCGCAAATCGAGCCACAGCGTGTCCTGGCCGATGCGGCCGATCACGGGGCAAGGCAAGGCGCGCAGGCGCTGCTCCAGCACGCCCAATGGGTTGCTCAGGCGCGCGCCGGGGGCGCTGCGGATGGCCAGGCCAAAGCTGGGCAGCTGGTCGACGGGCAAGGCGCCGCTGCCGATCTGGCTTTTCATGGCTTCAGCCGTGACGGCGTACGATTTTCCCAGCACCTGCTGCAACTGCGGCAGCAATTGCTCGGCCTGCGCGCGCATGGCGGCGGCCGGGCGCGTCAACAGGCGCAAGGTGGTCAAACGGTCGGCCAGCAAGTCGGGCGCGCGGTACAGCTGCAGCACGGGAGCCAATGCGGCCAATGTCAGCTTGCCGACCCTCAGCGCGCGTTTCAATGGGTTGCGCTTGATCCTGGCGATCAGGTCGGCGCGGCCGACGATGACGCCGCACTGCGGACCACCGAGCAATTTGTCGCCGCTGAAGGTCACCAGGTCGGCGCCGGCCGCGATGGTTTCGCGCACCGTCGTTTCATGCGGCAGCCCGTATTGCGCCAGATCAACGAGAGTGCCGCTGCCCAGGTCCACGGCCGTCGGCACGCCATGCTGTGCCGCCAGCGGCACCAGTTCGTCCAGCTCCACGCTTTTCGTGAAACCGGTAATCGCGTAATTGCTGCAATGGACCTTCATCAGCAGGCTTGTGTGCTCGTTGATCCCGTTCGCGTAATCGGCCAGGTGCGTGCGGTTGGTGCTGCCCACCTCGCGCAGCACGGCGCCCGCGCGCGTCATCACGTCGGGGATGCGGAAGGCGCCGCCGATTTCCACCAGTTCCCCGCGCGAGACGACGACCTCTTTGTTCTGTGCCAGAGTGTTCAGCATCAGCAGCACGGCGGCCGCATTGTTGTTGACGATGGTGGCCGCTTCGGCCCCCGTCAGTTCGCGCAGCAGTTCTTCGACCAGGTCGTCGCGGTCGCCCCGCTTGCCCGTTTCCAGGTCAAATTCCAGGTTCATCGGCCACTGCAGCGCTTCCACCACCGCTTGCACGGCGGCGTCGGGCAGCAGCGCGCGTCCCAGATTCGTGTGCAGCACGGTGCCCGTCAGGTTGAACACGGCGCGCAGCTGCGGGCGCGACTGCGCCTGCAGGCGTTCGCCCATTTGCGCGGCGATGGCGGCAATCGATGCGCCCTCCTCGCCGAAGTTACCAAAACCCGCCCCGGCCAGCATGGCCGTGCGCAATTCGGCCAGCACGGCGCGCGCGCAGTCCAGGGTCTGCACGCGGCCGTATTCGGCGATCAGGGCCAGGCAATCCCCGTCGCCCAGGATGCGGTCCACCGACGGCAGGCGCACGGTCTGCTCTGTCTTCATCAGGCTGCGCCCTGGGGTTCGCTCTTCCCCAGCCACAGCAGCGGATTGCCGCTGGCGCGCTGGTAGCCCGCTTCGCCCACCAGCAGGTCGAGCATCAGGCTGGCCAGGTCGTCGGCCAGCGGCTCGACGTTGTAATCGTGTTCCTGGTTGAAGACTTTTCGATAGGTATGGCAATCGTCGCAGGTTTCCGCGCGCGCCACCTTCTTTGGATCGTTGGCCTTGTTCGGCAATTTCTCGTCCTTCGCCGTCACCGGGTCGAACGGCGCGGCATCGGCCGCATCGAGGCCCTGGTAGGCGATCTTGCCATTCTGTTCGCAGGTCGAACATTTTACGCGCACCATGTGCCATTCGCTTTCGCAAATGCCGCAGTGCAGGTAGCGGTAGCCCTGCGACTGGCCGCCGATGCGGATCACGCTGGCGACGGGGTGCGAACCGCAGACGGGACACAGGGTGCCCGTTTCCAGGTCCGGCACGCGCGCGGCGCGCAATGCGCTGGCCGATACCGACCACAGGATCTGCAGCGCGGCCGCGACGAACGGCGCATGCATGGGATTGAGGTTGTCGCCGTTTTCATCGAGCACGGCATCGGCGCAGGCGTCCAGCGCGGCCGCGTCGAGCGCGCGCAGCTGGGCCAGCACTTGCGTCAGGCCGCCGGACAGGGCCGGCTGGCGTGCTGCCGTGGCGGCCAGTTCATCGAGCAGGCTGGCAAAGATGTCGCGCCAGACGGGCGGACGGGCGCCGTTGACGGGCAGCACGGGCATGCGGTGCTGGACCGCGCGGCGCAGCGCGTCGGGATCGGCGGCCGGCACGGCGCCGGGCGCCAGTTTGGCTACCACGGCGGCCTGCGCATCGGCCAGCGCGGCCATCAGCACCAGGTAGCCCTGCATGCCCGCGTCGACGGGGATGCCCTTGATATTGCCCTGCGCCAATTCGCGCAAGCGCAAGGCGCGCGCCGTAAACAGGCTGTCAGGCTGCGGCAGCAGAAGGCGCGGAATCGCGTTGTGGTCCAGGCCTTCGATTTCGCCTGGCTGAAGAATGCGTTGTACCAATGGAGTTCCCATCAAGAAAGGGGATGTAAAAGTATTTTAATCGATAAAGAGAAAGGGGCCGATCCTGTGGGACCGGCCCCGGCTCTTGCAGCAGGGTATCGCTTACGGCAGCTTAATCCTTGCTGTTGCGTACCACCGCCTCAAACCACTTCGGATGGTGCTTGCGCGCCCATCCATAGGTGACGGTGCCGCGTACCATGGCGCCGATCGAGCCCTTGACCCACAGGGCCGCGTAGATGTGCACGATGATGGCGCAGATGATAGCAAAAGCACAACCCGCATGCAGCAAGGCGGCAAAGCGCACCACGTCGATGGGGAAATAGAACGCAAAATACGCGCGCCAGATCACGATGCCCGACAGCAGCAGGCCTATCATGCTGACCAGCAACACGAAGAACAGGATCTTCTGGCCGGCATTGTATTTGCCGATCTTCGGAAGCTTTTCCTCGCGGTTGTGCAGCACGTCGTCCATCTGTTTCAGCCACTGCTTGTCGCCATCCTCGAACTTGTTGTGGTGCCAGAAGCG
This sequence comes from Janthinobacterium sp. GW460-12-1-14-LB5, assembly GCF_059423585.1. Lineage (NCBI taxonomy): Bacteria > Pseudomonadati > Pseudomonadota > Betaproteobacteria > Burkholderiales > Oxalobacteraceae > Janthinobacterium > Janthinobacterium sp. GW460-12-1-14-LB5. Next base: position 54,347 of record NZ_JBWKYD010000003.1, read on the forward strand.
CAGCACCAGGATCGCGAACGAGACGAACATCACCAGGCCGGCAAACGGATGCAAAATGCGCGTCCATTGCCCGCCGCCGAACAGGTTCGCCAGCCACGCCATCGAGGGATGGAACATGGCCAGCCCGGACAGGGCCAGCATGACGAAGGTGATGGCCGTGACCCAGTGATTCGTGCGCTCATTGGGGTTGTAGCGCTCGATCAAGGGATTGCCATCCTTGTCGCGCAGCTTGCCATCGTGAAGTTCACTATGCTTCATGCTGTTCCTCCCGGATGCGCTTGGCCTCTTCCAGCGCCTCGTGCTCTTCGTCCTTGCTCACTTCGTTCGGACCGACACGCGTGTAGTGGAACAGGCCTGCCAGGGCCGTGGCCGCCATGCCGGCGACGGCCAGCGGCTTGGACCAGCCCTTCCAGAAGCCCACCATCGGACTGATGCGCGGGCGTTCCGGCAAGTTCGAATACAGCTTCGGCTTGTCGGCATGGTGCAGCACGTACATCACGTGCGTGCCGCCCACGCCCAGCGGATCGTACAGGCCCGCGTTTTCAAAGCCGCGCGACTTCAGGTCGACGATGCGCTCTTCCGCATGCACCTTCATGTCTTCCTTGGTGCCGAAGACGATGGCGCCCGTCGGGCACGTCTTCACGCAGGCCGGTTCCTGGCCCACGGCGACGCGGTCCGAGCACAAGGTGCACTTGTAGGCGCGGTCGTCCTTCTTCGAGATGCGGGGCACGTCGAAAGGACAGCCGGCCACGCAGTAGCCGCAGCCGATGCAGTTTTCCTGGTGGAAATCCACGATGCCGTTCGTGTATTGCACGATGGCGCCCGGCGCCGGACAGGCCTTCAGGCAGCCCGGGTCCTCGCAGTGCATGCAGCCATCCTTGCGGATCAGCCACTCGAGGTTGCCGTCGTTGTTTTCGTGCTCGGCAAAACGCATCACCGTCCACGATTGCGGCGTCAGGTCCGTCGGATTGTCATAGGTGCCATGGTTTTCGCCGACTTCGTCACGCAAGTCGTTCCATTCCATGCACGCCGTCTGGCAAGCCTTGCAGCCGATGCATTTCGACACATCGATCAGCTTGGCCACGGTGCCCGTCACCGGGCTGCGTGCTTGCGGCGGCGTCACCGTGGTAGCCGACAGGCGCCGGATATCTAAGGATTGCAGTGCCATTATTGAGCTCCCATCATGCTTTTTCCACCTTCACCAGGAAGGACTTGAATTCCGGCGTTTGCGAATTCGCATCCCCCACGCCCGGCGTCAGGGTATTAATCAGATACCCCGGCTTGGCCACGCCCGTAAAGCCCCAGTGCAGCGGCAGACCCACGGTATGCACCGGTTTGCCTTCGATCATCAAGGCCTTGATGCGCTTGGTGACGACGGCCTTGGCGATGATGTGGCCGCGCTTGGAACTGACGCGCACTTCTCCGCCGGCAACGACGCCGATGCTCTTGGCCAGCTCTTCGCCGATTTCGACGAATTGCTGCGGCTGGATGATGGCATTCAGGTGCGCATGCTTGGTCCAGTAATGGAAATGCTCGGTCAAACGGTAGCTGGTGGCCACGTGCGGGTATTCCTCATGCGTGCCGAATTGCTTGCGGTCATCGGCAAACACGCGCGCGGCCGGATTGCTGGTCGCTTGCGGGTTTTTCGGGTGCATGGGGTTATAGCCCAGCGGATTTTCGAACGGCTCGTAATGCTCGGGGAACGGCCCTTCGGCCATGGCCCCGCGCGCAAAGAAGCGCGCCACGCCCTCGCCCAGCATGATGAACGGCCCCATGCCGTTTTCCGGCGGTTCGTCGGCCTTGAAGTCGGGAATATCGGCCCCGCTCCAGTTGGTGCCATTCCATTCGATCAACTTGCGGGTCGGGTCGAAGGCCTTGCCCTTCAGGTCGCACGAGGCGCGGTTGTACAGCACGCGGCGGTTGGCCGGCCACGCCCAGGCCCAGCCCAGGGTCTGGCCGATGCCGGTCGGGTCGCTGTTGTCGCGCCGTCCCATCTGGTTGCCCGCCTGCGTCCAGCTGCCGGCGAAGATCCAGCAACCGCTGGTGGTCGTGCCGTCGTCGCGCAATTGCGCAAACGAAGCGAGCTGCTCGCCCTTTTTCACCAGCAGCTTGGTCGGATCTTTCGGGTCGTACAAGTCGGCCAGCGCCTTGCCGTTGAATTCGCGGGCGATTTCTTCCGGCTGCGGGTTATGCGGCTGCGCATAATTCCACGTCAGGTTGACGATAGGATCGGGGAACTTGCCGCCCTCTTTCTTGTACATGTTGCGCATGCGCAAGAACAGGCCCGACATGATCTCCAGGTCGCTGCGCGCCTGGCCCGGCGGTTCGGCCGCCTGCCAGTGCCACTGCAGCACGCGCGAGGAACTCACCAGCGAACCGCGTTCTTCGGCGAAGCAGCTCGTCGGCAAGCGGAACACTTCCGTCATGATCTTGGTGGGATCGACTTCGTGGTATTGGCCGTGCGCCTTCCAGAATTCGCCCGTTTCCACGGCCAGCGGATCCATGATGACGAGGAACTTCAGCTTCGACAGCGCTTCCGTGACCTTCTGCTTGTTCGGCGCGGACGCCAGCACATTGAAGCCCTGGCAGATATAACCCGTCATCTTGCCTTGGTGCATGTTCTCGATGGCTTGCATCAAGTCATACGGCTTGTCGAGTTTTGGCAGGTAGTCGTAGGCGTAGTTATTTTCCGCCGTGGCGAAATCGCCCCACCACGTCTTCATGAAGCTGACGTGGAATTTGCGGTAATTGCTCCAGTAGCTGAGCTGGTTCGGCCGCAGCGGCTTGGTGGCGCGCGCGGCGATGTAGCCGTCGAAATCCTGCTCCGCTTCATTGGGCAAGGTCATGTAACCTGGCAACAGGTTCGACATCAGGCCCAGGTCGGTCAAGCCCTGGATGTTCGAGTGGCCGCGCAAGGCGTTCATGCCGCCGCCCGCGATACCCATGTTACCCAGCAGCAACTGCACCATGGCGCCCGTGCGGATGGTTTGCGCGCCCGTCGAGTGGTGCGTCCAGCCCAGCGCGTACAGGATGGTGCCGGCGCGTCCCGGCACGGCGGTCGAAGCCAGGGCTTCGGCCACCTTGTGGAACTTGTCGGCCGACACGCCGCACGTACGCTCGACCATCTCGGTCGTGTAGCGCGCGTAGTGCTTCTTCATCATCTGGTAGACGCAGCGCGGGTGTTCCAGGGTCGGGTCGACCTTGGCGTAGCCGTCGTCGCCGATCTCGTAATCCCAGGTGGCCTTGTTGGTGTACTTGCCTTTTTCCTTGTCGAAACCCGAGAACAGGCCGTCCTCGAACGCATAGTCTTCGCGCACGATGAAAGGCATGTCCGTGTAGTTGCGCACGTACTCATGCTGGATCTTGTCGTTCGTCAGCAGATAATTGATGATCGCGCCGAGGAAGACGATGTCCGTGCCGGTACGCGTGGCGCAGTAGTAATCTGCCACGGATGCGGTACGGGTAAAACGCGGATCGACAACGATCAGCTTGGCCTTGTTATGCGCCTTCGCTTCCGTTACCCATTTGAATCCGCAAGGATGTGCTTCTGCTGCATTGCCGCCCATGACCAAAATCACGTCGGCATTCTTGATATCGACCCAATGATTCGTCATCGCGCCACGGCCAAACGTCGGGGCAAGACCTGCCACCGTCGGTCCGTGTCATACACGCGCCTGATTATCAAAGGTCAGCATCCCCATGCTGCGCACTGTCTTGTGGGTCAGATACCCGACCTCGTTGCTGCCGGCGGACGCGGCCAGCATGCCGGTGGAGAGCCAGCGGTTGACGGTCTTGCCGTCGGCATTCTTTTCGATCAGGTTGGCATCGCGGTCATCCTTCATCAGGCGCGCGATCTTGTCGAGCGCCACATCCCAGGAGATCGGTTGCCATTCCGTGCCGCCCGGCGCGCGGTATTCGGGCACTTTCAGGCGGTTCGGGCTGTGGATGAAGTCGACCAGGCTGGCGCCTTTCGGGCACAGGGTGCCGCGGTTGACCGGGTGATCGGCATCGCCTTCCACGTGGATGATGCTGGAGACGGCGTTTTTCGCGCCATCGCCCAGGCCATACAGCAAAACGCCGCAGCCAACGGAACAGTAAGGACAGGTATTGCGGGTCTCGGTCGTGCGAGCCAGCTTGTATTGCCGTACCTCTGCCATCGCCTGCCCCGGCGCAAAACCGAGCAAGGCGAGGCTGGAGCCAGCAATCGTGGCGCCAGTTACCCGAAGGAACTGGCGCCTGGATATCTGAACCATATCAGACCTCTATGATGTGAGTAAATAAAAAGTCATACGGCGTCATGACAGTGTCATATCACTAAGGTATAAGCACCATGCCCGTGCCGTATGACGCGTATTTTACCCCTCAAACCCAGTCAAGGCTCAGTCCGCCGGAAAAAATTACTCGCAGTCAACATTAATTTATCCATACCGAATATTTCCTCTAAATGGACAGGCATGAAAAAACCCGCTCGCGAGCGGGTTTTGTTGGGGAACGGCAAAAATTACATGCTGTAGCGCAAGGTCAGCGCCACGTTGCGCGGCGCGCCCGGCAAGCTCAGGTTCGGGCTGGAACCATGGCCGGAAACGATGTAGCGCGTGTCGCCGATATTGTTGACGTTCAGCTGCACTTCATAGCGGCCCGAGCGCCACGCTGCCATGGCGTCGGCCGTCACGTAGCCGGGCAAGACCACCGTGTTGCCCGCATTGGCGAAACGGCTGCCGACGGCATTCACGCCGCCGCCCACCGTGTAGCCGTGGCCCAGCTCTTTCGTCAGCCACAGGTTGGCCGTATTGCGCGCGGTCAAGGTGGCGCGCTTGCCCTTGACCGGCACTTCTCTGGCGACGGTGCTGCCTGGCACATTGACGCTCTTGTCCTTGGCGATGGAATCGGTGATGGTGGCATCCAGGTAAGCGTAGCCGGCCATCATTTTCCAGCCATCGTGCAAGTCCGCGTTGAAGGTCAGTTCCAGGCCATCCGTGCGCTGCGTGCCGACGGGCACGATGCGGTTGGTGATCGGGTCGCTGGTCTTGATATTGTCGCGCTCCAGGCGGAACAGCGACACGGTGGCGTTGGCGCGGCCGCCCCACAGATCGTACTTGGCGCCCACCTCCGTGTTGCGCGTGGTTTCCGGCGCCAGGTCGGCATTATTCGCGGCCAGGGCGAAGTTCTCGCCGCTGGGCTGGAACGAACGGCTCCACGACGCGTAGTACGACTGCGCAGCGCCCGGTTGCCAGACGAGACCGGCGCGGGGGCTGTAGGCCGAATCCGTGCGCGACAGGTCCGCCGTCGTCACGCCTAGCGCATTGGCCAGGCGCGACTGCTGCTTGTAGCGGTCGTAGCGCAGGCCGGCCAGCGCCTTCCACTCGTCGCTGAAACTGATGGCGTCCTGCACGTAGGCGGCGGCCGTATCATAGGTGCCGAAGGTATCGCCGCGCGCGCCCAGCTTGGTCCGGTCGACCACGGGCAGCACGGGATGGAAGATCGACACGGGTTTCGCAGGTGTCGATACAGCGATGGCGGCCCAGCTGCTGGCATCCTTGTTCTGCTTGCCGAACTCGGCGCCGTACAGCACTTCGTGGCGCAGGCTGCCCGTGACCAGCTTTTGCGTCAGTTCCGTCTGGTTGAACCAGCCGCTCTCGTCACGGTTGAGCTTGGCGTGACCGAGATTCATCGTGCCTGTGACTTCGTTGACGTTGCCGGAAATATTCGTGTTGTTGCGGTCCAGGTGGTAGTCGTAATAACGGAAGGCATTGCGCAGCGACAAACTATCGCTGAATTTGTGCGTCAGGGTGGCGGCCGTGGACACCACGCGCGACTGGCTGAAGTCGGCGTCGCGGGCGTTCGCGGCGCCATAATAGGTGCCCGCATCGACGGCGACGGGACGGCCGTGCCAGGATGGGATGCCGAAGTCCGTCAGGCGGCGGTCTTCCAGGTAGTCGCCCTGCAGCAGCAGTTTCGTGGCGTTTGAGAGGCGGATGGCCACGGAGGGCGCGATCGCCGTGCGGTTGATGAATTGCTGGTCGCGGTAGCTGTCGGACAATTCGCGCGCGCCCGTGACGCGCCAGTCCACCGTCTCGCCGACTCTGCCCACGTCGACTTCGCCGCGGCGCCCTTTTGTATTCGTCAGGCTCAGCGCCACGTCCGTGATATCGATACCCGGTTTTTTGGTCATGCGGTTCACCAGGCCGCCCGAGGAACCGCGGCCGTACAGCACGGCGGCTGGTCCCTTGATCACTTCCAGGCGCTCCACGTTCGACAGGTCGCGGAAATACAGCGCATCATCGCGGAAGCCGTCGACGAACTGGTCGCCGATGGCCGTGAAACCGCGGATGAACACCTGGTCGCGCTGGCCGTCGCCCGTGGACAGGCCCACTCCGGGAATGTTCTTCATGATGTCCTGGATCGACACGGCATGCTGGTCGCGGATCACGGCAGCCGGCACCACGTTGATCGTCTGCGGCACGTCGCGCAAGGCCATTTCCGTCTTGGTGCCGCTGGCGGAGGTGGCGGCGACATAGCCGGCGTTGTCCTTCGAGGCCGTCACAGTGACGGCGGGCAAACTTTCCTGAGCCCAGGCTGCCAATGGCGTGGCGCCCAAGGTCAGGGCGCCCAGTACGGCGAGAGTGATCGGTTTACATCCTGGCTTGCGCTGTTGCTGCATACAATTCCCTGGTCGATGATTTAATACGAATGATTCTCATTAGTATTTTATCAGCCGGCATGGCGAAAAATAAGGCAAAATGTAAGTGATAGTACTTATAGACTAGGTACTTGACGTAAAAAAGCAACAATGAATTAATATCAATAAGTAATTAAAATTGCCGTAAAAAACTATTTCCGCGCGTCAATGCTATACTTCCGGTTTGCTGGTTAGCGGCATCCCAGGCCGCCACACCCCTTGTTTTACCTCCAACGCCGTGCACAGCGCGGCGCGCCGCACAGCAATCCTGCGGCACCCGAAGACCCCGATCCCCTGCGCCTTGCGGCGCCTGTCCGCCCCTGCTGGCGGCGGCGATCATGACTATTAAACTGTTAGGAATTACATGAAAAACCTGAACATCGGCAGCCGCCTTGGCGTCGGCTTTGCTGTCGTATTGCTGTTGCTTGCCGCCTTGACCGTCACCGCCCTCGTGCGCATGCAAACGGCCAGCGACCTGACCTATCGCCTCATCAATACCAGCATCAAGAACCAGCGCATGGTGGCCGAATGGTCGAAGATCATTGAACTCAACAGCGTGCGCGGTGTCGCCTCGTTCGAAATCACGGATCCTGTCGTGCGCGCCAAGATCGAGGAAGACTTGAAAGTCGATGCGGACCGTTCCAGCAAGCTGCAGGACGACATCGTCGCCTCGCTGCTCAACCCGGCCGTGATCGAGCAATTCAAGGTCGTGCGCAAGGTGCGTACCGACTACGTGACGACGCGCGCACGCGCCTTCAAGATGAAGGCAGACGGCGACGTGGCCGGCGCCAAGATCGTGTTCGAGAAGGAAGTCGCACCGATCACCGTGGCCTACCTGGCCGAAGTGAAGCGCTTTGCCGGCATGCAGATCAAGGCGGCCGACGGCGTCGGCGCCAGCATCATCGAGGCTTACAGCGGCACGCGCATCTTCCTGATCACCATGGGCGTGCTGGCCGTGCTGATGGGCATCGGTTTTGCGTGGTGGATCACGCGCTCGATCACCGGCCCCATCCGCGACGCCGTGAAAGTGGCGGAAACCGTGGCAGCAGGCGACCTGAGCAGCACCATCACGGTGCAGGGCCGCGATGAAACGGCGCAGCTGATGCACGCCCTGAAAACCATGAACGACAGCCTCGTCGGCATCGTCGGCCAGGTGCGCAGCGGCACCGACACCATCGCCACGGCGTCCGCGGAAATCGCCGCCGGCAACCAGGATCTGTCCTCGCGCACGGAACAGCAAGCCAGTTCGCTGGAAGAAACGGCCTCGTCGATGGAAGAATTGACCAGTACCGTGAAGCAGAATGCGGACAATGCGCGCCAGGCGAATAAACTGGCCGGCGACGCGGCCGGCATCGCCAGCCGCGGCGGCGCCGTGGTGGCCGAAGTGGTCGCCACCATGGGCGAGATCAATACCTCGTCGAAGAAAATCGTCGATATTATCTCTGTCATCGACGGCATCGCCTTCCAGACCAACATCCTGGCCCTGAACGCGGCCGTGGAAGCGGCGCGCGCCGGCGAACAGGGCCGCGGCTTCGCCGTCGTGGCAACCGAGGTGCGCAACCTGGCACAACGCTCGGCAGCGGCAGCGAAAGAGATCAAGGGCTTGATCGACGATTCCGTGCAAAAAGTCGACGTGGGCACGGACCTGGTCGACAAGGCCGGCAAGACGATGGAAGAAATCGTGCAAAGCATCGGCTTCGTCACGTCCATCATGAGCGAAATCAGCAACGCCAGCGAAGAGCAGAGCGCGGGCATCGAGCAAGTCAACCAGGCCATTTCCGAAATGGATCAGGTAACCCAGCAAAATGCGGCGCTGGTGGAAGAAGCGTCGGCAGCGGCCGAAGCGATGCAGGAACAGGCGAGCGAACTGGCGCAAGTGGTCAGCGTCTTCCGCCTGGACGCCAACGCGGCGGCGACCGACCGTTTCAGCGTGAAAGCGGCGCAGCGCAGCGCGCCGGCGGCTCCAGCAACCCCGACCGCCCCCGCACGCAAGGCCCCTGCCCTGCGCCTGCCCGCGACGCGCGCCAGCAGCAAAGCAACGGCACCGGCCGAAGGCGATTGGGAAGAGTTTTAAATCTGCTGCAGCAAGCCGCGCTGCATCAAGCCGCGCGGGCTTGCTCTTTGGCGATCAGTGCCGCCAGTTCGCGCGGCACGGATTGTCCCAGGAATGCCAGCGCCAGCGCTTCCGGATCGATGGCGGCGTCCGCCGGCATGCCATGCTCGAAGCCGCCCACCATGATGCGGCAGAAATGCGGCGATTCGGCCCGCGTTTCCACATACCAACAACCCGCATGACCTTGCACAAAGTATTCGCCGATAAAGTAGCCGAGCATGGTTTTCACCCATTGCCAGCTTTCGTCGCGGATGACGATGGTGCGCATGGCCGCATCGATGTACGGCAGGTATTCGGCCGCGTTGCTCAGCACTTCGTGCGCGGGCTGGATGCCCAGGCGCTCGACAAAATTGACCAGCGACGCGCCCAGCGCATCATAATAGGCATCAAAAGCCGTCTGGCTTTGCTGCAATAATTGTTCTTGTTCCTTCGACAGCATTCACACTCCACAGACATTCAGCAATCCCGTATTTTACGCCACGCTCACATCCACCCCGGCCCGCTGCAGCAAGGCCTGGTTGCGGACAGACAGATGCGTCACCTGCAGGTGCTTGCCCGCCTTGTCATAGCGTTCATACAGGGCTTCGATGGCGGCGATGGCCGAGTGGTCGGCCATGTGCAGATGCCGGCAATCGAGGATGACGCGGGCAGGATCGGCGGCCGGCTGGAACAGTTCCAGAAAATGCGTGACCGAGGCGAAAAACAGGGTGCCGTGCGGCAAGTACACGCGCATGCCAGGGCTGCTGTCATCGATGTCGGCACGCATGTCGCGCGCATGCTGCCAGGCAAAATTCAAGGCGGCAATCACGATGCCGCACAGCACTGCCGTCGCCAGGTCCGTGAACACGGTGATCACCGTCACGGCAACGATCACCAGCGCATCCTGCAGCGGCACCTTGCCCAGCACGCGCAGGGAACCCCAGGCAAACGTCTGCTGCGCCACGACGAACATCACGCCGACCAGCGCGGCCAGCGGAATGCGCTCGATCAGCGGCGACAGGAACAGGATGAACAATAGAATCATCACGCCGGCCGTCACGCCCGACAGGCGCGAGCGCCCGCCCGAGCTCAGGTTGATCATCGTCTGGCCGATCATGGCGCAGCCGCCCATGCCGCCAAACAGGCCCGAGACGACGTTCGAGGTACCGAGGGCGATGCATTCGCGGTTGGGCTGGCCCCGCGTTTCCGTTATTTCATCCGTGAGATTAAAAGTGAGCAAGGTTTCCAGCAAGCCCACCATGGCCATCAGCGCCGCATACGGCAAGATGATGTGCAAGGTGGCCATGTCCAGCGGCACCGTGGGCCAGTGCAGGGCCGGCAAGCCGCCGGCGATATGCGCGAGGTCGCCCAGGGTGCGCGTGGGCAGGTGCAGAAAATGGCTGAGCACGCCCACGCCGAGGATGGCCACCAGCGCGGGCGGCACGGCGCGCGTGAGGCGCGGCAGCACGTAGACGATGGCCATGGTGAGCAGCACCAGGCCCGCCATCACGAGCAAGGGCGTGCCTTGCAGCCAGATTTCGCCTTGCGGCGTAGCCTGGCGAAAATGTTCCAGCTGGGCCATGGCGATGACGACGGCCAGGCCGTTCACGAAGCCCAGCATCACCGGGTGGGGCACCATGCGGATCAGCTTACCCAGGCGCAAGAGGCCGAACAGCGCCATGATGATGCCGCTCAGCACCACGGTCGCCAGCAGATACTGCACGCCATGCTGGGCCACCAAAGCCACGATGACGATGGCCATGGAACCGGCAGCGCCCGAAATCATGCCCGGGCGCCCGCCAAAGATGGCCGTCAATGCGCAAATGATGAAGGCGCCATACAGGCCCATCAGGGGATTGAGCTGCGCCACCAGGGCAAAGGCGATGCATTCGGGCACCAGGGCGAACGAGGTGGTTAAGCCAGCGAGGATATTTTTTTGTATGTTCGAGAACCACTCTTCCCGAAAAGTTGCGTTGATCATTGATGCGTATCCAAAGTTGGAACAGGGAAATGCCGGCCGGATGGAAAATAATCAGGCGCAGCCAAGCCAGCGGGCGTCAAAAAGAAGCCGTGCCGAGGTCTAACGGGGAAAGACTTCGTCAGTGACTACACGGGTATGGCGAAAAGGGGAAGTTTCATCACGGCGCCAGGCGGCGCGGCTGAGCTTGCTGGCATTATACAAGATGCACAGCGGACAAAGTCTGGCGAAAGCGCAGACAAAAAAATAGCCCACTCGAAAGTGGGCTATTTTTTTCATCTGGAGGCGAGGACGGGAATCGAACCCGTCTAAACGGCTTTGCAGGCCGCTGCATAACCTCTTTGCTACCTCGCCAGAGGAACTGCTTGGATGCGCCTTGCGGCCCACCTTGAAAACTGGAGCGGGAGAAGAGTCTCGAACTCTCGACCTCAACCTTGGCAAGGTTGCGCTCTACCAACTGAGCTACT